>RFNX01000171.1 GCA_009926905.1 Flavobacteriales bacterium | reverse complement strand
AACCAATTTCAATTAAAAATCTAGTGGTGCATGTAATGAGTAAGAGTGATAAATATTTATTGAAAGAACATCAGTTTACTATTCACAATCACTAAATAATAACAATGAAATTATTAATTCACGGCGGTTTTTTCAGCGAGTTTTCACAATCCAACGAAACAAAAGTTGCCAAACAAAACGCAATGGAGCGCATCGCAAAGGCTTCTTTTGAGTATTTAAAAACGCATTCAGCAGTGGAAACAGTTGTTTTTGCTGTTGAACAATTAGAAAACGATTCGCTTTTCAATGCAGGAATTGGATCGCAAATCCAAAACGATGGCGTAATTCGAATGAGCGCTTCTTTGATGGATGGAACAACTAAAAAATTCAGTGGAGTTATTAATATTCAAGAAGTGAAAAACCCAATTCGTGTGGCTGAAAACTTGATTACAGTTGACGATCGCGTTTTAGGAGGAGAAGGTGCAAATGCGTATGCGAAATCAATCAGTATTGAGACTTTTTCTACCGAAATTCCAGAAAGAAGAGCTGAATACGAAGCAAAATTAGCAGCATCACGTTTGGGTACAGTTGGTTGTGTTGCGTTGGATAACGAAGGAAAATTAGCTGCTGCAACTTCTACTGGTGGAAAAGGTTTTGAAATTCCAGGACGCATTTCTGATTCTGCAACGGTTGCAGGAAATTTCGCAAACGATGATTGTGCAGTAAGTTGCACAGGCGTTGGGGAAGATATCGTAAGTGCTGCAGTAGCTTCGTCCATCGCGACAAGAGTTACGGATGGTTTTACTATTGATAAAGCATTCGATAAAACATTTTCTGAATTAGCGAAATTTGATGGTTTTGCTGGTGCAATCGGTTTGGATAAATACGGAAATATGTTTTGGCAAGAATCACATCCGAAGATTGTTTTTGCAGCTTATGATGGAGTCAATTTTACCGTTTTTAGTTAATAAATAGATGAAAAAGATTGCTTTAATTTTTGGCCTACTTGTATTAACACTTTCATCTTGTGCCACATCAAGAAATGGCGGTGGATTCAATTTATTTACTATTGCTGATGATAAGAAATTTGGGGCTGAGGTTGCAACTGAAATCGAAAGTGACCCAAAGAAATACAAAGTGCTGGATTCCTCGAAAAATGTTGCTGTTTACAAGTATGTTTACAAGGTACGCGATAACATTTTGAACTCAGGACAAGTTGAACACAGATCCGATTTCCAATGGAGAATTAGAATTATTCATGATGATTCAACCTTAAATGCTTTCTGCACACCAGGTGGTTACATTTATGTTTACACAGGAATTTTAAAGTTTTTAGAATCTGAAGATGAATTAGCAGGCGTTTTGGCTCATGAAATTGCACATGCGGATAAACGCCATTCCACTCGTCAAATGACACAGATGTTTGGAGTTCAAATGATGTTACAAATCGTTGCTGGAAATCGTGAATTAGTTAAGCAAGTTAGTGGTGCTTTGATAAGTTTAAAATTCTCGCGCAACCACGAAACAGAAGCAGATTTATATTCGGTAAAATATTTATGTCCAACAACTTACAACGCTGCTGGAGGTGCGGGTTTCTTTGAAAAAATCCAAGCTGTTGGTGGAGGTCGAACTCCTGAGTTTTTAAGTACACATCCCGACCCAGGAAATCGGGTTCTAAATTTCCAAACGAATAAAGAAGCAAACGAATGTAAAGGTTCAAATAGCTTTGTTGACGAATACAGAGCTATGATTGTCTTGTTGCCAAGATAGGGAGTTAAGTCGAAAAGTTCATTAAATTTGCAACGATAAAGATTTAATTTTTGGCTCTGCTGCTCATCCCGATAGCAATCGGGAGTATAGCTAAAGAAAAATTTTTGGCTCCGTGGCGCAACTGTATAGCGCATCAGATTTCGGCTCTGAGGGTTGGGGGTTAGAATCCCTCCGGGGTCAC
>RFNX01000263.1 GCA_009926905.1 Flavobacteriales bacterium | reverse complement strand
AAATCCCTGTAAAAGTTAGATTTTTCGACTTTTGGGGTCACAAAAACAGAGTGAGAGTGAAAAGCGAAAGCGGTTCACTTCACTTTGTTTTCTTCACTCCCATACTCATTCTCACACTTTATTCTACATTCTTTTTGTTGGATTCTTCCCAATCCAAAACCCCTTCCAAATTCTTATAGAAGTTAGATTTATCGAGTTCACAGAACACAAAAACAGAGTGAGAGTGAAATGCGAGAGCGGTTCACTCCACTTTGTTTTTCTTCTCTCTCACTCATTCTCGCTTTTTGAGTAGAAGTATTTTTGGAATCAACTCATTTCAAGATATTCTCCAAATCATTATAAAATGAGATTTGTCGAGTTTGTAGATCCGAAATGTGGAGCTTTTTTCGCTTTCGATTTTGTTTATTTCACAGCTATTTTCTTGATTTTACAATCTTCGATTTCTAAGTAAAAATATTTTTCATACGCAGACATTTGATCTTCCATAGTTTCAATTATATATGGAATTTGCTCTTTGTTTTCATTTTCATAAAAATCAATTTTTGCGCTAAAATCGAAATCATCCAGTTCATTTATTTCATCAAAATAATCTTTAAGGTAATACAAACAATCTTTTTTTCCTAGGGTTGGTGTTGAATACCATTCAACTTGAATTTCAATATTTTCATCCAAATAAGGTTTCAATTTGATAATATTCCTTGATTTCCAACAATCCTTATATATTGTTAAGATTTCAATAAATGATTTGTTTGATCTATTTTTCATCTGAGCAAAATTTTATTAATAATTTTAATTTTGCACAAAAGAAATAGGCTAGAAGGTAGTGAATCTACCTAGTGAAAAACTATTCTAATATTTCTATTCCCTCCTCCATTTTCAATACAATTCCGTAATAATTGAAATCATTTTCTGTTGGTTTTTCGGCTTCAATCATGTTTAGAATACAATCTTTTTGAGGAATAGACTCAAAATAAAGAGAGAAAAATTGCCAATCTTTGGTTGATTTAAAGTTGGTGCGTTTAGGTGCTATAGGAATTCCAACAGCTTCTTTTAAACAATATTTCGTGGTAATTCCTTCGATTTGCAAGTAGGTTTTAGATGAGATTTTTATCCAGCCACCTTTTTCGTAATACCAAGGTGTTGTATAACCAAAATCAATGCGCGTAAATTCGTTTGTAACAAGAACGCGTAGTATTTTAGGGTTTTGTTTTGGTGTATCAAGGTTTGGTACTTCAAAAAGCAATGATCTATTTTTTACAGCCATTTTATTTAAGATTTTCGGTGAATTCAATTAGCCAAAAAGGTTCAAGTATTTCAACATGATGCCCATGTGACAAAAACAATCGAGTCAGTTCAATCGTTGGAACAAGCTGAAAAGTTACTATTGAATAACCGTCAGGTTCTTTTTGTATTTTCTGACTTTCATGAATCGGATAAGCTTCAAAATAGTTGGTTGCCAAATCACTTAATCGAATTTTAATGCGTTGCTTTTTCTGATTAGGAATGGGAAAAACGCCATAATAATCATTGGCTTCTTGTTCAATAATTGCTTTTTGAACTTTAATGAATTTTTTCTTTAATCGAATTGGTTCAAAAACACGGTCCATTCCAAAAGTGCGAACTTCCTTGTGTTGTTCTGAATAACCAATAATGTACCATTTATTCTCAAATTCTTTGATTAAAAACGGATGGATGGTGCTAGCACTAAAACTTCTTTTCTTGTAGTTATAGTGCACAAATGAAATAGGTGTTTCTGTAGTGCATGCGTTGTAAAACAAATCAAAATACTCAAATCCTCTTGACTTTGGCGGTGTCATTGTTTGCAAAAAAGAGTGTTTTTTTGTTCCGTCGGGAAATTCTTCTAGCAAAGTTGTAAGAATTTTCTCCATAGCATTGCTAAACTTTTCTCCCACTCGAGTGCCACCAATACTTCGAATCAAATCAATGGATTCCTTGATGGCGTCAACGTCTGAATCATTCAATGAAACACCACCTAATACAAAGTCAGGATCTAAATATTCATATCCTCTTTTTTGTTTGTTATAAGTAATAGGCGCATCAAATCCACTTGGTTGTGATTCGCGCATGTGTTCAATATCCTTTTTTATTGTTTCAGTGGAGAGATTTTCTAAATCAAGTTTTTCTTTACAGATTTCGGTTATTTCTTCTAACGTTGGATACCTGCGCATTTTATTCCGAAGTAACATATCTATAACCTTGTAGCGTTTAAAAGCGTTTTTGTTAATCGGCATTTCTGTGCGGTTTTAGGTTTACTGAAATTTTTTTACTAAAATTAAGATTATTTTTTCAATCGGTATATTGAGTACCGAGTGACCTATTTCCTTTGTCCCATAAATTAAAAGACATGGAAGTAAAAATTGAAAAACAGATTGAAGTTGTGCGCGAGACGAAAACTTCAACAAAAATTAAATTGTACAATCCAGATGCATTGGATCACAATTTAGTCCATCGAATGAAAAGTGTTGAAATTACAGATGAATACACACGTATTGACTTTATTTATCGCTCTTCAAAAGTTTATATAAACGGAGGATGGATTCAAATGGAACGTGATGCTTACATTTCTCCGACGGGCTCTAGTATGAAATACAGACTTGTTCGTGCCATTGGAATTCCGATTGCTCCCATCAAACATTATTTTAAAAATCAAGGGGAATATCATACCTATTCGCTCATTTTTCCTGCTTTGCCAACTGGAACGGAACGAATTAATATCATCGAAAAAGAAGCTCCAGGAACATATTTTAATTTTTATGGCATTGATTTCTCAAAATGGATGACTGTCCCTCATCCGATGGATGTTGCAAAATCTAAAAACTAATAGATGAAAACGAATAATCACTTTTCAAAAGTAGAAATACTAAAAATTTATGCTGCCTGTTGGAATTCTTTGGATTCAAGCAAACTCAACAATCTTTTACATGATGCAGTCGAATACAATTCTATGTGGGTACTTGAAACCATCGTTGGAAAGCAAGCATTTATAGATTATTTCAGTGGAAAGTTAAACACATTGAAACTACAAAAAGCGAACACCCAAATTGAGGCTAAACTTTTTATGTCATCGACATGGACGAGTCATGTATTAATGCCTTGTTTGGTTATCACACAACAATTTCAGAATGGCACAACACAAAAGGTGAGTCTATTTATTGAAGTAGAGAATGGATTAATTACACACATCAATCTGTGCGATATGAATTTTGTATTTTTTGAATTTAATCTTAATTAATTACGAACTATGAACTACTTATTAGAAAAAAAGCAAATCCTTGAATTAAAACTGAAATTGACTTCCATATTAATTGAAAAGAAAGTTTGCATCCGAAACCAACAATATCAAAAGGTAGCAGATTTGAGAGATGAAGAAAGAGAATTGCTTCAACAATTAGATAATAAAAACAAAGAATTAATCGAATACCAAACGGATTTTGAATCAAAATTTCACACAGTTGAAGATCGATTTCAATTTTTATCCTTGCTTAATGAAATCAGTATTTATTACACACCCTATAAGCAACATGAAGAAACCGCTGATGATTTCTATTCTAAATTACGCGAAAATTACAACAAGTTATTTCAACTAAAAGAGGAACTCTCCAAATTGCACAAATTCAAAGAAGTAAACCAAGTAAGAAATGACATTCTTGATATCGGTCTTTTTTTAAGACAGGAGAAATGGAGTGGAAAGAGATAGAATAATCAATATGAACAGTAACAAGAAACATCAAAGAGAGATCAACCAACTAAAAGACAACGATTATTTTCGAGAGTTACTTCAGGAAATCGATGAATATGCTATACAATGCGCAGGTATGTATTACGTGCCTTACAAAATTCAACAACAAACATTGCGAGAAAACGAAGCGTTCTTCCACGATTGGATAACAAGCAACTATACTGAATTTAATTTTATTGAAACAGAAGACACTCCATTAATCCTCAGTGAGATTTCCTTGTTTCTGAGCACTAAAAAACGTGAAGAAAAATTACAAATCTATCGCGACTTTATGACTTCAAATGGAGTAATTGAGGATTTAATGTGTTTAAGCATTGACGATAGAATGGAATTAGTAATGGAGCTTACTTAAAAATTTGATAAATTTAAAAATGTGTAAATAATATGATAAGAATTGAAAGAGTGGAATAATAAGTAAGAGTTTATTCATACTTATTCACTTCATTGTTGGAATATTAATCAATATCATTTTTTGAAAGTATTACAAATTCAAATATTATCCAACTATTTACGTTACTCATTCATAATCACTTCTCAAAGCGCCTAAACTAAAGATTATGAAGAGAATAAAATTTTTAAGTCCTGTTTTTGCTTTCATTTTTGGAATTGCAATTATTCTCCTTTCACTTTGGTGGATTTCGCCTGTG
>RFNX01000215.1 GCA_009926905.1 Flavobacteriales bacterium | reverse complement strand
CCGACACCATAAAAAACGACAATTCAGAGAAAATCGGTTGACAATTAACTGACCGAAACGAAGAATAAGAAGAAAGAATGAAAATCATAAATTTGCTTGACTCAAAAAAATAATATATTGAACTAATGACAGACAAAATAGCAAAACCGTTTTTAAAATGGGCAGGTGGTAAAACACAGCTAATTAACGACATTGAAAAGGCTTTGCCTAATGACATTTCAAAGGACAAATTCACCTACATAGAACCTTTTGTTGGAAGCGGTGCAGTTTTGTTTTGGATGTTAAACAAATTTCCAAACCTACAAAATGCCGTAATAAATGACATTAACGATGACTTAATAAACACATACAAAACAATATCTTCAAGACCAAAAGAACTGATTTCAATTCTTGATATTTTGCAAAATGAATTTCACGGACTTGAAGGACAAGACGAAGAAAAAAAAGAATATTACTACTCAAAAAGAGAACTTTACAACACTAGAAAAGAAGAACAAAGCGGACAAGCCGCCTTGTTTATTTTTCTCAATCGGACTTGTTTCAACGGACTTTATAGAGTAAACCGTAAAAACGAGTATAATGTACCTATGGGCAGTTACAAACGACCAACAATTTGCGATAGAGAAAATATTTTGGCAGTGAGTCAAGCACTCCAAAAAGTGGAAATTCTTTGTGGCGACTATAAAGAAACTCTGAATTTCGCTGATAACAACACTTTGTTTTATTTCGATCCACCTTACAAGCCTCTGAGTGAAACTTCTAGTTTTAACTCGTATGCAAAAGATGAATTCAACGATCAAGAGCAAATTAGATTAAGAGATTTTTGCCACAAACTAGACACACTCAATCACAATTGGATTTTGAGCAATTCAGACGTTAAAGGCAAAGACATAAACGATGACTTTTTTGATGAGATATATTCAGAGTTTTCCATTTCGAGAGTAAAAGCAAGAAGAAGTATAAATGCAAATCCTGAAAAAAGAGGGGAGTTAAACGAACTATTAATAACAAACTATGCCTATGAACAAGCTTTGTAACCTGCTTAAATTGGAAAACGAAGACTTGCTATTTGATAAAATTACGCAAAGCTTTAAAGAAAAAATTACTCGCTGGGATTATTTCGTCAACTGGGAAAAGGTAATTGTTAATGTGCAGTTGTTTGAGAAAGAACTGAATATTCTAAACTATTTGATAGGTAAAAACAACCTTGAAAAAGAAGCTTTCGACCTTTTGAAAAAATATCCTGAATCAATAAAGGCAATCCCAACTTTGTTGGCTGTAAGAGAGAGTGTCGTAGATATTTTAATTGACAGTAAGAATTTCAAATATAAGAACATTGATTTCTTTCAACCTTCCTATACAGAAGAGGAAATAAAAGGAGTTGTAGAATTTTTAGTTAAAACCAGCATTGGTAAATTAATCGAAGAAAGACAAATCAAGAATCTTGTTGATTATGCTACAGGTGTTGAAGTTGGCCTAGATAGTAATGGAAGAAAAAACAGAGGGGGAACATTAATGGAAGGTTTAGTTGAAGAATTTGTTTCTGACACTTGCCAAAATTTGGGAATTCAATATTTGGCACAGGCTACTTCTAACAAAATAAAAGACCACTGGAATATTGAAGTAATAGTTGATAAATCTTCACGTCAATTGGATTTTGCAATCAACAACAACGGTAAATTGTATTTTATTGAATGTAATTTTTATGGTGGTGGAGGTTCAAAATTGAAATCCACCGCAACCGAATACATTGAAATGAATCGCTATTGGAATAAACAGGGAATTGAATTCATTTGGATAACAGACGGTGCTGGTTGGAAATCAACATTGAAACCACTAAGAGAATATTTTGACAAGGCAGATTACTTGTTGAATTTGGAGATGCTTAAAGAAAACACATTACATATGATTTTGCTTGCAATATGAATGAAAATACCAAAATAGAATTACTTGGAAAATTGGCTGGCGAAAACGAAATCAGCAAATTAATAAAACAAAAAAGAAAGGATAGCTTAATAGAATCTATTGACCCCACTGAAAAAAACAAGTATATCCTTGAAGGATGGACTATTGAAAAAGAATTTAAAAACTCCATAAGAGTTTCAAAATCTAAACCTTTTGATTTAGCCTTTGAAGATGAAGTTTGGTCGTTGTTTGGATTAATGGGCTACAAATTTTTAAATAAGGACAGAAACTTTATTTTACCTTATGATAAAAACAATCCGACTCAAACAAAACAAATTGACATTTTTGCTAAGGATGATGAGACTATTTTAATTGTCGAATGTAAAAGTTCTGAATCAAACAAAAGGGGGGATTTCAAAAAAGAACTAGAAAGTTATATTGGTATTATTGAAGGACTGAGAAAATCTGTTTCAGCATTATTTCCAAGGTCAAAATATAAGTTTAAATTTATCCTTGCTACTAAAAACTTGTCTATATCAGAAGAAGATTTGGGTAGGTTGCAAAAGTTAAAAGGTCTTCACCTAAACGAAGAGAATATTGAATATTTTTTTCAACTACATTCACAGATAGGCCCTGCAAGTAAATATCAATTTTTAGGAAACATTTTTGAAGGCCAAGAAATTCCTGAAATGGAAAATAAAATTCCAGCTGTTAGGGGTAAAATGGGCGGACATACCTATTATTCATTTGCAACAGAACCAGAAAATTTATTAAAAATCGGCTATGTTCTTCATAGGAATAAGGCTAATGTAAATATGATGCCTACGTATCAACGATTAATAAAAAAGAGCAGACTAAAATCTGTCAGCGAGTTCATTGAAAATGGTGGATATTTTCCAAATTCAATTGTAATTAGCATAGATGCTAAAAATTGCAATTTTGATCCAGCAAATACGCAGGTTTCTTCTACAATTTCTGATGTTGGAATTCTTCACTTACCTAAAAAATATAAATCTGCATACATTATTGATGGTCAACATCGGCTTTACGGATACTCAAACAGTGAATTCAAAAGCAAAAACACAATTCCAGTAGTTGCATTTGTAAATTTATCTAGAGATGAACAGGTTCAGTTATTTATGCAGATAAATGAGAATCAAAAAGCAGTATCAAAAGATTTGAGAAACACTCTAAATGCAGATTTATTATGGACATCAGATAATCTTATTGATCAACAAAAAGCATTATGTTCTAGAATATCCATCTTTCTTGGAGAGAATAGAAACTCGCCCCTTTATGGTAAAATTTCAATAGGTGAAGATATTAAAACAATAACATTGCAACTAATTACAAATTCATTGAAAAGAAGCCGTTTCCTTGGTAAAGTTTCAAAGAATAGAATAGATGAAATTGGACTTTTTTATAACGGTGATTTAGATTTAACTTATGATAGGTTGAAAGAATTTATAGCTAAAGGATTCGAGTACCTATCAGAAAATGTTGAAGATGAATGGAAAAAAGATGCTGACGGACTTATTTTAATGAATCGTGGTGTATATGGCTTCATTTTACTCTTAAGTGATATTGTTCACTTCCTTGATGAGAAAAAAATTATAGACTCTAAAAAAACTCCTATTAATAAAATCATTTCAGAGACTAAAACCTATATCGATCCAGTTATTCATTTTATAAGAGATATAAGTGTTGAACAGAGAGAAGAATTAAAAAAGGCATATGGTGCAGGAGGTGAAAACAAATTTTGGAGAACCTTTCAAAAAATAGTAAGAGATACTCACAAAGATTTTAATCCCGAGGGACTCGATGAATATTTAATTAAACAAGAAAAACTAAATAACGACAGGGCTTTTACTATTATTAGAGAAATAGAAACATTTTTCAACAATGATTTTAAAAATAAATTAGAAGATAAGTTTGGAAAAATGTGGTTTAAAAAAGGAGTGCCACCTCAAATAGGTGATGATGCTGTTGCTTTAGCAACTAAGAAAAATAGGGATATTGAAAACGAGGAGGATGAAGTTGAGCCTTGGGACTGTATTAATATAATAGCCTACAGAGCAATTGCTGTAAAAAACTGGCAAGATATTTTTGAAAAAGATTATACAAGACCAGGCGAAGAAAAAATAAGTGGCGGTAAAGAAGAAAAAACTAAGTGGATGGTCAAGCTTGAGTTTCTTCGCAACCAAAATGTTCATTCATATTTTGTGACTGAAGACGAGTTGAAATTTCTAGAAGAATTACACGATTGGTTAATACTTAAGGAGGTTAGAAACAAATTTCAAATTGAACGTGATTAATCCATTCTTCAAATCATCTGACAAAAACTTCTATCTCCTAAAAGGAGATACAATGGAGCTTTTGCCTCAATTTGACCATAAGTTTGATATGGTTTTTGCCGACCCACCCTATTTTTTATCAAACAATGGATTATCAATTCAAAACGGACAAATAGTAAGTGTAAATAAAGGTAAATGGGATAAGTCTGAGGGTTTTGAATTTGTAAATGATTTTAATAGAAAATGGCTTTCATTGGTTCGTGACAAAATGAAAGATGATGCAACTATTTGGATCAGCGGAACAATGCATAATATTTTTTCAGTTGGGCAAATTTTGACTGAATTAGGTTTTAAAATTTTAAATGTTATTACTTGGGAGAAGACCAATCCTCCACCGAATTTTTCATGCCGATATTTCACTTACTCAACCGAGCAAATTATTTGGGCAAGAAAAAGTGAAAAAATTCCTCATTACTTCAACTATGAACTAATGAAGCAACTCAATGGCGACAAGCAAATGAAAGACGTTTGGAAATTGCCAGCTATTGCTCCTTGGGAAAAGTCTTGTGGTAAACACCCGACACAAAAACCGCTTTCGGTTTTAACAAGGCTTATTTTGGCTTCGACAAAGCCAAACGCTTGGGTTTTAGACCCATTTGCAGGAAGTTCGACAACAGGTATTGCAGCTAATTTGGCAAACAGACGATTTTTAGGAATTGACCAAGAAGAAGAATTTTTGACAATATGCAAAAACAGAAAACTTGAAATTGAAAATCCAAAAACAGCAGCTACTTACAGACAAAAAATTGGTGGATTCAATGACAAAAAAGAACTTGAATTATTTTTAGTTGAGGAACCAAAAGAAGAATATAAAACGGAAC
>RFNX01000445.1 GCA_009926905.1 Flavobacteriales bacterium | reverse complement strand
ATATTTGAGGGTGCAAAGTTAATTAGATTTTTAAAATTGAAAAGTAATTTTTTAAAGTTTTCAAAAAAAGCTTAAAATCTAAAGTGATTTTTCGCCTAATGTTTTGATAATGAATGACTAATGTACCAAAGTCACCATTGTCAAACTTAACAAATCTAAAATAGCATGTAAAATCAAAAGATATGTAAGTGAGTTTTTTGGTTTTTGACTAACAACATATACCGCAAACAATGGCATTTCAATATAAGAAAGGTAATATGTTTCTTCGAAAAGTCCAGCAATTTGAAGCCCAAGTAAAACTAGAAAAGCTATGTATTTATATTTGAGTTTCTCCACATAACTCCAGCAGAAGAAAATCAATAGAATTTCCACAAAAAATGCAAGACGAAATGTGTCAATCCAAAGTTCGTTATTGAAAATCGTTAAATCTTGATCGTCTAAAAAGAAACTCCAAAGCAATTGATTGGTTAAAATCTTTGTTAGAATAGCAATAAAATAAACATAGAAATACCACTTGCGAAAACTCAAAATGTCACGCCAATTCCAAAATGCAAATTGTAGTGAAACAATCAGTAAAATAAAATCAAAAATAGGAAAGGGAAGAATGAAAGAACCGTGGTCGAAAAATATACTCAAGCCGTAAGTAACGAGAGTAAGTACCACCAAAAATAGACTTCTTCGCTCGCGGTTCATTTATTTTCCCAATGCTTCGTAAATGTAATCAAACGTAGATAAAATCTCAGCTTTACCATCAATAATCGCGATATCGTGTTCGAAATGCGCACTTGGTTTGCCATCTGCTGTTGCAATTGTCCATTTATCGTCCAAAGTAATGACTTTCTCTGTTCCTAAATTAATCATTGGTTCAATTGCAATCGTCAATCCATTCTGAATGCGTTTTCCACGACCGCGACGACCGTAGTTAGGAACTTGTGGTTCCTCGTGTAAACTTTTACCTAAACCGTGACCCACTAAATCTCGCACCACTCCATAACCGTGTTTTTCTGCATGTTGTTGAATAGCCCAGCCAATATCTTCGATGCGGTTTGAAGTTGTACATTGTTCAATTCCAATATACAAGCATTCTTTTGTAACCTCACACAATTTTTTCACTTCTGGACTCACTTCACCGATTTCAAAAGTGTAGGCATGATCGCCATAATAGCCTTTGTAAACTGAGCCGCAATCAACTGAAACAATATCGCCTTCTTTGAACGGT
>RFNX01000490.1 GCA_009926905.1 Flavobacteriales bacterium | reverse complement strand
ATCACCAAATACTTACTAACAGCAGGAATGGTTGTATTCATTTCTGAGGTTGCCAAACGCAGTGATAGGTTAGGCGGTTTTATTGCGGCATTACCCTTAATGACTCTTTTAACTCTTGTATGGCTCTACATAGAAAATCAGCCAGAAGAGAAGATTGCCAATCACGCCTATTACACCTTTTGGTATGTGATTCCTACTCTACCAATGTTTTTGCTGTTTCCATTCCTACTTCCCAAGTTAGGATTCTGGCTTACCTTGGTGGCAAGTACTCTAGTAACAATAATTTGCTTTGGGCTATTTGCTTTAGTTATGAAAGGCTTTGGAATTGATTTGCTTTAAGAATGTCGTTTTAAACGACATCGACTGAAGCAGGGTTGAATAATGAATTTGTCCTTTTAAAGGACGCTCCTTGATGAGGGCGTTCGAGACTAATGGACTTCAATCCTGCTAAGCCACAAAAAAACCACCCGAAGGTGATTTTTAATCATGCTCAACTGCTTTATCCACAGTTTTTACCTGACATCATTTGTGGGCTATGTTTTGCTGGCAAAGTAATGCCTTTTTCTTTGGCCCGCCTTTCCATCTCTGTATGTGTAGTCGTCATGATTGCCTGACGTTCTTCTACTGTCTTGGCATCGATCATCTTATCCATTATGGCGAGTCTTTCTGCTGGAGTCATTAACTCGCGCATGATTTTCATGTTGGCGTTTTGCTCCATCATTTGACCGCACATCATGCCTGAGTCCTTGCCATGACCCATATTCCCCATAGACCCTGGCTGAGCATAGGCTACAGCCAATCCAAGACCCATGACAGTAGCAATACTGATTATGACTTTGTTTACAGTTTTCATTTTGAAGTTCCTATTCATATAGTTAGTTACAGCAACAGCTTGAGCCGCTCTTACAAGATCTGCTTTTTGCTTTACTAGATACGCCTGTACTCACTTGTGCTGGATAGCCACTCTCCTCTAAAGCCGCAATCATCTCTTTTACGTGTTGCGAGACATTGCCCTCAACCCTGACTTCGCCAGAGGTAAGGTCTACTTCAACCTTCTCAACCCCAACAATTGAATTAATGGCTTTTTCAACATGCTTAACGCAAGCACCACAAGTCATTCCGCTAACAGTTAAATTGATTGTTTCCATATCAACCTCCTTTGTATGGATTGATTATTCGCTCAATCAGCCAAAGGGCGTATGATTTCGATCATATGGACATCTATATTCCTGAACTATTAAGGGATCTCCTACCTAAAGAGCTTTTAGAGCAATGTCATACCCATCATTTTGAAAAAGGGGATTACCTTTTTCATCACGGCAAAAAACCTGAATACATGTTCTTTATTGTTTCAGGCGAAGCTGTTCTTACTAGAATCAGTAACCATGGGGAGCCAACAATCTTACAAAGATGTAAGGGCGGCTTTATCAGTGAAGCTAGTTTGCTAGTTGATGCTTATCACTGTGATGCTATTGCGACTCACAATGGGCAAGCAATTACGCTTCCCATTAAATCTTTAAGAGATTCACTTGCCGATGGCAATTTTTCAATCAAATGGGTACGGTTACTTAGCAAAGAGATCATGCGCCTGCGAACACAATCTGAACGACTAGGCCTAAAAGATATTCGAAGTAAGTTAATTCATCTAATTGAGGATGAAGGAAAAAATGGCGTCCTAACACTTCAGTCTGATCTCAAATCGATGGCTTCAGAGATCGGCGTTACACATGAGGCTCTGTATAGAGCTATTGCCACATTAGAAAAAGAAGGGTTATTAGAAAAACATTCTGATTCTTTGGAGTTGCGTAAAAAGAAATGATGTTTCAAAAAAATGTCGTTTAAAACAACATTACAAGTAGCCACGGTAGATGGCCAGATAGGTTAGGCAGGGTTCGAACAAATAGACAGCGATAGGAAAAGTCCAACAGCATCAAATACTGTAAGGCACACCAAACACAGGCCATATAAATAAAAAACCACCCGAAGGTGGTTTTGGTA
>RFNX01000329.1 GCA_009926905.1 Flavobacteriales bacterium | reverse complement strand
CACCTAATTTTTCAAGTACTTCATCACAAGCTACTTTAATGATTTTCGCACGTGGATCGAAATTTTTGTAAACTCTGTGACCGAATCCCATCAAACGGAATGGATCTTCTTTGTCTTTTGCTTTAGCAACCCATTTGTCAACGTTTCCTCCGTCGTTGTGGATTTGCTCCAACATTTCGATTACTTCTTGGTTAGCACCTCCGTGAAGTGGACCCCAAAGTGCAGAAATACCTGCAGAAACTGTTGAATATAAATTCGCTTGAGATGAACCAACGATTCTCACCGTAGAAGTAGAACAGTTTTGCTCGTGGTCAGCATGTAAAATCAATAATTTGTTCAATGCGCTTACAACAACTGGATCAATTTCATAATTCTCAGTTGGCATAGCAAACATCATGTACATGAAATTCTTACAATAGTCGAATTCATTTCTTGGGTACATGAACGGGTGACGCATTGAATTTTTGTAAGCCCAAGCAGCCAAGGTTGGCAATTTCGCAATCAATCGGTGAATTGTCAAATTTTTCGCTTCCGCACTTCTGTTTGGATCCAAAGACTCAGGATAAAACGTTGATAGTGAAGAAATCATAGAAGACAAAACGCCCATTGGATGTGCTTTCGCTGGATAAGCTTCAAAAAACTGTTTCATGTCCTCGTGAACAAGGGTGTGTTTTTTGATGGTATCTTCAAAGTTTTTTAATTCAGTTGAAGTAGGCAATTCTCCATAAATGAGAAGATATGCAACTTCAATGAACGAAGCTTTCTCCGCTAATTGCTCAATTGGATATCCTCTGTAATGCAAAATTCCTTCTTCACCGTCTAGAAATGTAATGGCACTTTTAGTAGCTCCAGTGTTTTTGTAACCTGTATCTAAAGTAACGTAACCAGTAAGATCTCTCAGTTTAGAAATATCAATCGCTTTTTCGTTTTCAGTACCTGTGATAACGGGCAATTCATAAACCTTTCCGTCTAACTCAATCTTTGCAATTTCACTCATATTGTTGTTTGTTTTTTTTCGAATAAAAATATCGACCTTAAAATTAGTTAAAGAATTTGAATCAGTAACATTTCATTTGGATATTTTGTTTTGTTGTGATTTATTTTGGACTTTAGGATGTTAGGACTTTAAGACATTAAGACGTTAGGACTCTAAGACATTAAGACTTTAGGACATTAAGACGTTAGGTTTCGATAGCTATCGGGAATAGGACGTTAAGACCAAATGAAATCTTTACGGATAAATATTACAAACTGTTGCCTTCGAGAGCCTCAGGCAACAGTTCTTTCTATAAATTTATTAAAACATAATCTAACATCATTTGAAATAAATGGTTGCGAGTATTACCTCCGTAAATTCCGTGATTTTTGTTTGGGTAAATGAATAAATCAAACTGTTTGTTGGCTTTTACCAAGGCAGAAATCATTTCCATAGAATTTTGGTAATGAACATTGTCGTCCGCCGAACCGTGAATCAAAAAGTATTTTCCTTTGATTTGATCCACAAAATTTATCGGTGAATTGCGATCGTAGCCGTCTTCATTTTCTTTCGGCGTGCGCATAAAACGCTCTGTGTAAATATTATCATAATACCTCCAATTGGTTACAGGAGCCACAGCAATTGCCATTTTAAAAACATCAGCACCTTTTGTAATTGCCAATGAAGCCATGAAGCCTCCAAAACTCCAACCCATTATTCCAATGCGAGCTGGGTCAATGTAAGATAATTTTTGCAATTCTTTTCCAGTATTGATAACATCTTCGATTTCTAATTTACCCAATTGCAAATACGTCGATTTTTTGAATTTTGCCCCTCGATACATTGTTCCTCGTGGGTCAACACACACAACGATATAACCTTTTTGCGCTAAAAGTTGGTGATACATGTAATCGTTTCCGTCCCAAGCATCCGTCACTTCATTGTGACCTGGACCTCCATAAACGGTCATGTAAACAGGATATTTTTTTGTCGCATCAAAGTTGGCAGGTTTTAGCATCCAACCATTTAACTCAACATCATTGGATTTGAAAGTCATAAATTCTTTTGTAGAAAGTTTGTATTCTTTCAATTTCAAATTCAAAGCTTCATTGGTTTCCAAATCGCGCAATTTTGTCCCGTCGTTTTTATAAAGCGAGTAGGATGGAGGTGTATTTCCGTCAGAATGATTCATGACACAATATTTCATTCCTTGTGTAAATTCAGCTTCGTTATAGCCTTTGTTAGAACTGATTAAGCGTTTGTTTGTTCCGTCAATATTGATTGCATAAACAGCTTTTTTGATAGAAGATAATTCCGCAGAACTGTAGTAGATTGTTTTGTTATCATCGTCAATTCCTAAGAATTCAATAACGTCCCAATTACCTTTCGTGATTTGTGTTGCTTTTCCATCAAAATCCAATTTGTAAATATGATTGTAACCGTCAACTTCACTTGTTCTTAAAATTGTTTTTCCATCTTTCAAAATCAACAAATTGTCATCGACATCAATATAAGTATCTGATTTTTCTTCGAAGATCACTTTGTGAATTGGTTTTTTACCTGTGCAATCAAATAAATGGTATTTCAAACTGCTTTGGTGACGATTCATCGTTTGAAGAATCAAATGTTTCGCAGTGGTAGACCAATTCAAACGAGGAATGTATTCGTATTCTCCTAAATCCAAATTACTGATTTTTGCACTTGCAACATCTACTAAATGTGCTGTCACTTTACTATTCACTTCACCAGCTTTCGGGTATTTATATTTGTATTCATCGGGATACAATTCGCCGTACATGGCCATTGAAAATTCTGGAACTTCTTTTTCATCAAATCTTAAAAAGGCAATAGTTTTGCTATCAGGCGACCAACCATACGCTTTAGTTATGGAAAATTCCTCTTCGTACACCCAATCTGTTGTTCCGTTTATGATTTTGTTGCGTTTGCCGTCTTGTGTCAATTTTTTAACCGCACCTGTTTTGATATTTTTTACAAACAAGTCGTTGCCGTGAATATAAGAAACCATTGTTCCGTCAGGAGAATATTCAGCTAATGTTTGCGGTTGATGCTCTTCATCTAAAGGTTGAAGTTTTTTTGAATTGATGTCGTATAAAAAATAAATGGCTTTGAAACTTCTTCTATAGATTGGCTCAGTTGAAGTCAAAAGAAGGATTTTAGATTCATCCGAATTGAATTCATAATCATCGAACTCTATGGATTTTCCTTTAAAAAGCAAGTCTTTTCCTTCCACTAAAGTTGTGCCTGCATCTTTGTCATTTAACAAGCTGTATTTTTTTATCGATAAATCTGTTGTAGGTCGCGTGTAATGTTCGCCATCTTTCATCGACTTGAATCCTTCCACACTTTTTGCGTAGAATTCGTATTTTTTCCAGATTTTTTCAATGGTAATTTCTTGATTAAAAGCGATAAAGCTGATAATTTGAAACAGCAGAAGGATGCTAACTTTTTTCATTTACATATTAAATTTGAATTCGAATATAAGGATATCTTCTTTTGAATTTTTGATTTTCAACAATAAGCTTCAAAAAAATAAAATTTGATGTTAACAAAATCATAATGTTGAGCATTGAAAAAAGGTTTATTTTTGTCCAAGTTTTACGTGTTCTCCTTGACGCACTTTCGCTGAAACCACGTATAAACAGCAACTTTTAAAACGAATGAGCATTTAGTTGAAATTTATTTCCGCATATTCAGTTACAACTATCTTGTATTTAATCTAAAAAAACATAAAATGAGAAAACTTTTACTAAGTATTGGTCTATTAACAAGTACTCTTGGATTTTCCCAAGTGACAGATTGTTCTCAACTATTCATTTCTGAATATGTTGAAGGATGGGGGAACAATAAAGCGATGGAAATTTACAATCCAACTTCTGCTCCTATTAATTTATCGGGATTCTTCGTTGCACGTTATTCAAATGGATCAACCACAGCGACTGTTGCAAATTCAGTTCAATTATCAGGAATCGTTCCAGCACACGGTGTTTTTGTGGCGGTTTTAGACAAAAGAGATCCTAACGGTGTGGGACAAGAAGCTCCAATTTGGGATTCATTAGAAGTTAGAGGTGATGGCTTTTTTGCACCAGACTATAATGTTTCTAGTTCTTTTTATTGGAACGGAAATGATGCAATAATTTTAGCAAAAGGTACTTTACCTACAACTGCAACAACTTTAATTAATGCAACGAACGTAACTGGTTTTCAAATTGTAGATGTTTTTGGTAAAATCGGTGAAAATCCAGCTAATGAAACTGGAAGCGCTTCAGGTAATGATGGCGCATGGTCAACAGAGTTTCCGTATAGTTCAGGACTTGGGGTTCAAACAACTTCAGATCACTCAATGATTCGTAAAGCAACAATAAAAAAAGGTGTAACAACAAATCCATCGTTTTTTAATCCACTTTTAGAATACGATACAATTCCTGCAGTAGTTGTTAGATTGGATGCAAACGGTGATACTTTGTTTGGAACGAGTGGAAATCCTATCCTTGATGGAAATTGGTTTTCTTTAGGTTCTCATGATTGTGCTTGTAACCCAGCTTCAGTTGATGAGAATTTTGAGAACGCACTTTCTGTATTCCCTAACCCAAGCAATGGAATTGTTAACATTCGCAACAACGGAAATTTAAGAACAATTCAGTTAGTGAATTCATTAGGACAAATAGTAAATACGGTTACAAATATTGCTAACAAACAATTGATTACTTTAGACTTAAATGATTTAAGAGGAGTTTACTTCCTAAAGATAACCAGTCAAAATGGTGAGCAACAATTAAGAAAAGTAATTTTAAAATAATCCAATATTTAATTCAAGGAAAGGTCGAGCAATCGACCTTTTTTAATGTTCAAACCTTAGTTATGAAGTGTATTTTAATTACTTTATTTGCTTTAGTTACTAGTTCAAGTTTTGCTCAAACAACAGGAAAATTTACTGGTTTTATCTCTGATAATGTAACGAATCAGCCAATTATTGGCGCAAAGTTGACCTTGAATGAAAAAAATAATGCTTCAGTAAAACGTGCCATGTCAGATTTGGATGGCAAGTTTGAAGTGGCTAATTTACCTTATGGAACTTATTCACTTGTGATTTCAGTTTTGACTTTTGACACCGTTCGAGCTACAATTAAAATTGATAAAGCAATTGTCACTCAAAATTTTGTAATGGGTGGAAGTCAAGAATTAGATGAGGTGAAAGTGATTGGAAACCTTGTGAAAGAAGGAAATGTTCCAGTTGCAGTAACAAAAATTACCCTACAAAAAATCACTGAAGAATTAGCGTCCAGAGATTTACCAATGTTGTTGAACGGTACTGCAGGAGTTTATGCCACTCAAACTGGTGGTGGAGATGGAGATGCAAGAATCAGTGTACGTGGTTTTGACCAGAGAAACGTAGGAGTTCTGATTGATGGTGTTCCAGTTAATGACATGGAAAACGGTTCGGTTTATTGGTCGAATTGGTTTGGTTTAGATGCAATAACTTCGCAAATGCAAGTTCAACGCGGACTTGGAGCAACCAAAATTGCAATGCCTTCTATCGGTGGAACAATCAATATTTTAACTTCAGGAATTGGAAGTAAAAAAGGGGGTTCATTCAAACAAGAATATGGTACTGGAAACATGTTGCGCTCAACTTTTGCATACAACTCAGGAATGTCAAAGAAAGGCTGGGGTTTTACTGTTTCTGCATCTTACAAACAAGCTGATGGCTGGGTTTATGGTACGCCAAGTCAAGGCTTTTTTGGATATGGTAAAGTTTCTAAAAAAATAAAGAATCATTTGATAACACTCTCCGCTTTTGCTGCGCCTCAACGACATGGACAACGATCTTTCAATCAAGCTATACAATATTTTGATGCTGATAAAGCAAGAGAATTGGGAGCGCAAGTTGATTCATCTCAGGTTTTCTTCAATGAGGGAATTCGTTTCAATCAACATTGGGGATACAATACAAATTCAGACGGCAAAAAAGAGATTAAAACTGAACGTTTAAATTTTTACTCAAAACCTCAAATTACTTTAAAAGATTTTTGGAAAGTGAATGATAAATTGGCGGTATCAAATTTACTTTACATGTCAATTGGTAGAGGAGGTGGAACAAGCTCATGGCAATCCTCAACTTTAATTAGAGATAGTTCTGGATTAATAAATTGGGATTTAATTGAGCAAGAAAACAAAGTAAATTCCTTGTTCGGGACCCCGAATATTAATCTTCAATACAGTCCAACGGAAATACAATCGAGTCAAATTTTAATGGCAAGTATCAACAATCACTTTTGGACTGGATATTTAGGACAATTTAATTACACTTATTCTAAAAAATTGGAGTTCTCAGGCGGATTAGATGTTAGGTATTATGAAGGTCGTCATTATCAAGAAGTTGTTGATTTATTAGGCGGAGATTATTTTGTGAGTACTTCAAACAATAATTCTGCAACTGCAATGATGCGTGTTGGCGATAAAATTGCAAAAAACACTTTCAATGCCGACAGAAAAGGAATTGTTCAATGGACAGGTGCTTTTGGTCAGATGGAATACACAAGCGATAAATTTGCTTACTTCGTGAACCTTTCTGGAATTGTTAATGGTTACAAAGGAGTTGATTATTTCCAAAAGAAAGTGTTAGAATTGGAAGATACTGTTTTGAGAATCGGAGCTACAGATACCATCACCTATAACGGTACAACTTATAATGCAAGTTCTGCTGGATTAGAAGATTACGCAACCGCTTGGAAGTTTATTCCTGGTTTTACATTCAAATCTGGATTTAGTTATAACGTTCATAAAAATGCTAATGCTTACGTGAACGTTGGTTTTTTGAACAGAACACCTCAGTTTTCAAATGTAATTGATAATAACTCCAACGAATTTTTTGGAATTATTAATAACGAACAAATTATTGCAGTTGAGGGTGGTTATAATTTTGCTTCGAAAAAATTTGGCGTGAATGTAAATGCTTATGCTACCAATTGGAGAAACAAGCCAATGCCATTTGGTGTAGCAGTTCCAGATCCACAAGATCCAACAGAATTTATTCGTATCAATATCAATGGAATGAACGCCGTGCATTTAGGAGGAGAAATTGATATTGCTTATAAAATCAGTGATAAATTATCGGCAGAAGTCATGTTTTCTTTAGGTGAATGGTTCTGGAATTCTTCGAAAACAGTTATAGTTCCACAATACGATTCTTTAGAGTTTACATTCGATGCAAAAGGAGTTCATGTGGGCGATGCCGCTCAAACTGCGTTAGCTGCCTCTATTCGTTATGAACCAATAAAAAATTTGTATATAAAAGTGCAAGCACAGTATTTCGATCGTTATTATGCAAACTTTGACCCATTTTCACTTCAAGGAGTTAACGGAGGAAAAGAATCATGGAAAATGCCAGCTTACTCTTTAATTAATCTATTTGCAGGTTATCGTTACCCTGTAAACTCTGTAGCATTTTTAGTAAGTGGTACAATCACCAATTTATTGAATACTTCATTTATTTCGGATGCTACCAACAATGCAAATGGAGTTTTTGATAACTTTGACGCACGTTCTGCCACAGTAATGTTTGGAGGAGGGTTCAGGTTTAATGTTTCACTTGGAATACAATTTTAAAATTTAATTATGAGAAAATCAATTTTAACTGGTTTTGTTGCTTTTGCAAGTTTGTTTGCTTCGGCTCAAACCATTTCTGATGCCCGAAATTTAGGTATTGGACAAACTGTTACCGTTACAGGAGTCGTTACAAACGGTTCCGAATTAGGTAATATTCGCTACATTCAAGATGGAACAGCAGCCATTCCAGCTTTCGGAAATAATTTAAGTTCGGTTCAACGTGGTGACTCAATTACCGCAACTGGCGTGCTATTTGATTTTAGTGGCTTGTTAGAAATTTCAACAACAACTAGTTTTACAAATCACGGAGCTGTGACTTTGCCAAATCCACTAATTGTTCCGCTTTCTGCCATTAATGAATCTATTGAAGCACAGTTAGTTCGTGTTGATAACGTAACTTTTGTTACAACAGGTTCTTTCGCAACAGGAAATTCAACTGTTCAAATCACAGATGGTGTTACAACATTCGACGTTCGTATCAATGGTTCAACAAATATTGATGGAACAGCAATTCCAACAGGTCCACAAACAATCATTGCATTAGTTGGACAATTCAATGCAAACTATCAGTTGGTTCCCAGAAACTTGAATGATATTTTCGCTTATGTTGCACCAGCAAAAGAAATCAATGTGAAAATGAATGGAACAACAGTATTTAATAACGGTACTTATGTTGTTGGTAATACTGCTTCTACAACAATTACGATTGAAAACTCAGGAATTCAAGCATTAACTGTTTCCGGAACAACATTAACAGGCACAAATGCTACTGACTTCTCAACTACATTGTCAACATCAACCATTCCTGCTTCTGGAAATCAAACCTTTACTTTGAATTTTGCTCCTCTTGGTACTGGTTCAAGATCTGCAATTCTTACTATATCAAATGATGATTCAGATGAAAACCCTTACATCATCAATCTTTCTGCAGTTGGAACAGATAATTTAGCAACGGAACCAACAGCTAATCCAACGAACTTAACTTTTCCTCTAGTAAAAGCTTATACGGTTGGCGGACAATACACTGCTGGAACTGGTGCTGAAAAATACATTGTACTTTGGAAAAAAGGTTCAGCAATCACAGGCGTACCTGTTGATGGCACGAATTACAAAAGAGGCGATGTTGTTGGAGATGCTCGCGTTGCTTATGTTGGAAATGGAACTGGTTTTACTCCTAGAGGTGTAATTGCGAATCAAAATTATCATTTTGCAGTTTATGCTTTTAACGGAACTGAAGGATTTGAAAATTATAAAACAACCTCTCCTGCAATTGGAAATGTTTCAAGTACTGGTTTGAATATCGGAAATTATTACAATGGAATTAATTCAACAAGTCCAAACTTTGTAACTGCACTTTCAGCAAAAATCAACCCACATACGTTTGTTTCCTACTTCAATTACAAAACAACTATGATGAACCAATTTGAAATTAGAGACACAACCAATGGTCAATCTTATGTGACTTGTGCATATTCAGGTGAACGCAAGATCTTTAATGACCCTTTTGATTGGACTGCAACAGGTTATTCAAGAGAGCATTCTTATGCACATTCTTGGATGCCAACTTTCCCAGCTGATAATCCAGAAAAAAATGAATATTCTGATCAACACAATTTATATCCGACAAACCTTCAAAATGCAAATACACCAAGAAGTAACTTGCCGATGGATGTAATTACTGGAGATGTTGTATTTTCTTATTTAGAGTGTAAAGTGGGATACAACAGTTCGAATCAAATGGTTTTTGAACCAAGAGCTTCACAAAAAGGAAATGCAGCGAGAGCGATTATGTATATGGCAACTTGCTACAATGGTATCAGCGGAAACAACTGGCAAATTCCAACCAACCAATCTCAAGATATTTTGAAACAATGGCATGAAAACGACTTACCTGACAATTATGAAATTGCCCGTCAAGAATTCGTTTTTTCTACACAAGCAAATAGAAATCCTTTCATTGATTCGGTTGATTTTGTTTGTCACGTTAATTTTTCTAACATGACTTATGAAGCTTGTCAAGTAGGTTTACCAGAAATGTTAAAAAGTAATTTCTCAGTTTTTCCAGTTCCATCTAACAACAAGGTTTATGCACAAGTTAATGGTTTGAACATTACTGCTTACACTGTTACAGATATGACAGGTAGAGTAGTTGCCAAAAAATCAAAAGTAGAATTACCAGTTTTAGAATTGAATGCAGTTGATTTCAAATCAGGTGTTTATATCTTGAAAGTAAACACAAACTTCGGAGAGGTTCAACAACAATTTATCATCGAATGATTCTAAGAAATCTTATATTTATTTTTGCAGGAGCAGGCCTTTGGGCTTGCTCTTCGCATTTGATGGTAAAAACTTCTAACTCGAAAGAAGCAGTTAATAATTCGGTCGAAGGTAATATTGCAGTAACGAATCAAATAAAACCATACAAAGATTCCTTGGATAAAAGAATGAACGAAATTGTTGCAGTTTCAAATGCAGATTTTGTTGTACAACGTCCTTCGTCTAATTTGACACGTTGGGTTGCAACCGCCATATTCGCGAACCAAACGAAAATGATCCGATTTACGCAACCGATTTTCTGCTTGTTAAATACCGGAGGAATTCGTTCGAGTATCGGAAAAGGGAATGTTACTTTGGGAGATATGTATAAAGTTATGCCTTTTGATAACACTATAGTTTGGGTAGAATTACCAATTGATGTTTTGCCAGAAATTGAAGCTTTTTTAAATAAATCAGGAGGTGAACCTATTGCGAATGTACAATTTGAAAACGGGAAATTAACGCTAGTTGGACCAGCTGAAAAAGCAACTCATTTTTGGGTAATAACATCGGACTACTTATTGAATGGTGGCGACAAAATGAATTTCTTTTTGAAAAAATCGAATGTAAAAACAACTGGAAAATTATTGCGCGATGCTCTGATTGAAGAAGCAAAAATTCAAGGAACACTAATTGAGAATTGAGAGAAACGTGAAAAGATAAAAGTGAAGAGTTAAATGTTAATTTACGAATTGGCGGATTACGGATTTATTTTCAAATTAACACATTTTCAAATTTTCAAATTCTTTCATTTCTAATTCTCTCATAACGTCCTTATGTCCTAACGTCCTAACGTCCTAACGTCCTAATGTCCAAAAGTCCAAAAGTCCAAAA
>RFNX01000264.1 GCA_009926905.1 Flavobacteriales bacterium | reverse complement strand
CTACTTAGAGCACTAAAAGCTCACTTTCCAACCATGTCGCACAAAGCCTATGCAGAAATCTATGCACGGTTTCAATATCGCCGCTCGGGGGTTTGGACGCCCCTAACTCGACTGGAGCGCGCCTTAGTTGCCTGGTGGGTGATGCGCTAAAAACTGCGTGATGGTGCTCTTACTCGCCTCATCCATCGTATCGGACACTTCTAGAAGATCCAGTGCACCGCGGTAGGAGTGCCAAAGTGATGGAACTAGTTTCACGGAGTTACCGAGCATTCCTGCCAAGTGCGTCATCCCGCTTTTTGAGCCAATGAAGAGATCGGCGTTTAGAAGATGATGAAAGGTCTCTAAAAAGGGTGTATCGATATGCTCGGTCACACGATGGCCAGTATGGGCATAATAATCAACCCAGGAAAAAGCTTCACCCAGTTCGGACTGGTAGTGACCATTTTTTCCTTCGCTAAAGATATGAATTGCTAGTGGTTTGTTAGTTTGCACCATGATGAGCTTGACGATCTCGATATACCATCGATCAGGGAGCATACGAGTCGATAGGTCAGAAAATTGCCGACCCGGTAATAGGTCGCCTCGGCGGATATGTACAGCGATATTGAGACACTCGGATTGATAGCACAGTGGGAATGGATTGGATTGGCGGGCCTTGTCATATATCTCACGCAACCACGCTCGGGTGCTCGCGTATTCATAATCGCCAAAGCGGTTATTGCTTAATTTAAATACAGTATTGGACTCAGGATGCGATTGGATAAATTGATCGACTGGTCGATAGACCTCATCGTCGATCTGTGCATTGGACGGAATGTGCATCTCAAAGGGCGGTAGGGCAATCACTTTAAGTTCGCCCTGTCGGATTCGACCCTCAATCTCACTCCGACTTGGTAGAATCTCTGCCAGATTGAGCATGCGGTTGAGATCATTACCAATATTATGCGTTTCATGCGCACGAGCACCACGTAGCTTACGTAAACCTTGTTTGAGGCGCCATTGCCAATCGGAGTTTGATGATTTACGCAGTTGCTCCTTGGCATACGCAAACTGTAATTGGTTACGCGTGGCGATTTTGATGCCACGATTGATAAAACCCATCGAGTGGCCGATGCCCGCATCGGGATTGTCATAGTCGATGAAAAAGCGATTATTCATAAATCCAAGTCAGCAAGGATTTTCTTGCGAATAATGGAAACATAATTCGTGGTGTCAAAGACCATGGCTGCAGGACTTCTTAAAAAGGCGGCAATATTCTGTTGGTAGCGGGCGTAGGTTTT
>RFNX01000429.1 GCA_009926905.1 Flavobacteriales bacterium | reverse complement strand
GGCGCACCTTTAGATGCCTTAAGCCTTGAAGCGATTAAGCACTATGACTATGCTGATATTTTGCTTGCACATGGAAGGCTTGAGCGCGATCCCGCGACTGGAAAATCTGGTCGCGAGCGGGTTGCTCAAAAGATGCAAGAAGCTGACATCCTCATTTTGTTACACGGTTGCGATGAGTGGTGTTCAGAGTACATTCCCTCGAAGTTTTATGATTATCTGTGGGCAGGTCGCCCCATTTGGGCGATTACGCATCGCAATCCACAACTTGATCAAATGTTGCGCGATCGAGGCTCGTATTTAAGCGCCGATGGAGATGATGAGGGGATTGCTAATACTTTGGAGCAAATTTGGTTGGATTGGAAGGCCAAACAACTCATCACCCCCATTTACAATCCAATTGGTGTGGATCAAGCAGTCAATACTATCCTTAGTCATCTTTATTCATAAACAGGCGCACTCTTGAAAGATATTGTTCTGTATTGCAAGTCGTATTCCAAGGATTTTCTGCGCCTGCGAAATCTATTAGCGTCGATCCAGAAATACAACTGTGAGCAGATTGATTTTTATATTTCAACATCAGAGAACGAGCGTGCTGAGCTAGAGCGCCAGATTGGCAGTCAAGGCTATCGGTGGGTGTCCGACGAATCGATTGTGCGTGCAAATCCTAGGGCGCCAAGTGAGATTGAAAAGACCAAGCCTGGGGGGCTTGCGCAGCAGGTCATCAAGTCGGAGTTTTGGCGCTTAGGGGTCGCTAACAATTATGTTTGCTTAGACTCGGATTGCATTTTTATTCAAGACTTTAGAAAAAGCGACTTTTTGGCAAGCGACGGTCACCCCTATACGGTGATCTATCAAAACAAGGAATACCATCAGCTTGCGATCAATCGGAACTATGCAAAAGCCCCGCGTCATTTGCAAGCAGAAGCAGAAAGAGTCAAAGCAGTCTTTGGGCGCAATGGCCCCAATTACTATTGCCCATGTCCCCGTTTATTTGGTCAGCTGCCGTGTGGCAATCGCTTGATAATGAATATTTAAAGCCTCGGGGCCAGACCTTATGGGATCTTTGTAGCCGTGAGCATCCTGAAACCTTCATTTATAACGAAGCCGTATTGAACTTTCGGGCGATTCCCTTGCATCCCATTGAGCAGCTGTTTCGGGTGTATTACTACGATTGGCATTACTTTCTCTTACGCCGCTTAGGGGAGTCTATACCTAAGCTTAAGGAAAATTACTTAGGCGTCATCTACCAATCCAGTTGGGACCTAAGCCTGGACCTTGGTCCTAGCAAAAAGTCGATCTTCTCGCGCGCCTTAAAAAAAATCAAGCGCTTGGGGCGTTACCTGCAAAGTTATATCTAATGAGTGCCCAACCTTTGGTCAGCGTCATCATGCCGGCCTTTAAGAGCGAGAAATACATTGGCCAAGCCATCGAGAGCATCCTTGCGCAAACCCACACTCATCTGGAGATTCTTATTTTTGAGGATGGGTCCCCCGATCAAACCCGCGCGGTCATAAATCGGTATACCGATGCGCGTATCGTTAAGTTGCTCTCGGACCAAAATCACGGCGTGGTCTATGCCCGTAATGCGTTGATTGATTTGGCTAAGGGTAAATATATTGCGTTGATGGACGCGGACGATATTGCCGATCCCACTCGCCTTGAAAAACAAGTGCGAGCCCTCGAAAATAATGAGTGTGATTTGTGTGGCAGTGCGCAATGGGTTTTGGATGATGCCACCCAAAGAATAAAAAAATCCAAGGACAAATTTACCGATGCGGATTTGCGCTCACTCCTTGCGGTGTATTGCACCTTGTGCAATTC
>RFNX01000430.1 GCA_009926905.1 Flavobacteriales bacterium | reverse complement strand
GTACGGGGCGCACGATTGACCTAGAGTCTTTTGGAGCGATTAATGCAAATAACTTTGCTCGTCTGCTACGCGTAGACAGTCAAATGACACAACAACGATAATTATTGGAGAAATAGTATGGAATCCGCCGAAAGTCTATTACGGGATCAGATACCAGCAGCAGCCAAGGTCAACGAGTCCACCAAGATGGCTTTGCAAGATGCTGTTTTGAGTCCCCGTTTTTACACTACTAATTTTGATGAAGTGGATAAAACCAATATTGATGCACTTCGTTCGGAATGGAATGTCTTAATGGCCGAGTTTGCTGCGGATATTAATTCTGATCACTTTCAACGTCCAGCCAATATGGATAAGAACTATTCTAATGTTGATCCTGAGCTTTATGATGAGTTTGTTGACTTTTTAATTAGCTCAATTACCTCCGAGTTCTCAGGCTGTATTTTGTATGCCGAGATTAAGCGTAAGGTCAAGAATGAAGATATGAAGTTGCTTTATGGCTATATGGCGCGTGATGAGTCCCGGCATGCGGGTTTCATTAACCAGTGGCTCAAAGATTTTGATATTGGAATTGATTTAGGATTTTTGGCAAAAGCGAAAAAGTACACCTACTTTAAGCCAAAGTTCATTTACTACGCGACGTATTTATCCGAAAAGATTGGTTATGCTCGTTACATCACCATTTTCCGTGAGCTTGAGAAAAAACCAGAGTTACGTTTTCATCCAATATTCCTCTGGTTTGAAAGATGGTGTAACGATGAGTTTCGGCATGGCGAAGCGTTTGCATTAATCATGCGTGCCAACCCACGCCTTCTCACAGGCCTCAATAAATACTGGATCCGATTCTTCTGCTTAGCGGTTTACAGCACGATGTACGTTAGGGATCATTCCGTCCACAACTCTACAAAGCAATGCAGATCTCTCCGACTGATTATGACAAGAAGGTCTTGCACATTACTAATGAGATTACTAAGCAAGTATTTCCGATTACCCTTAATTTAGATGACCCAAGATTTTATGAGTGTATGAACCAGATGCTTGCATTGTTTCAAAAGATGGATGTTTATAAGGCTAAGGGTAGTTTATGGTCAAAAATTATGGTGCCGGTCATGGGTGCACGTGTTGGCGTGGTATTTGCAAGAGCATTCTTCTTGCCAGTCCATAACCATGAGTTG
>RFNX01000401.1 GCA_009926905.1 Flavobacteriales bacterium | reverse complement strand
GAAACTTCTGGAATTGGTCAATCGGATACAGAAATCTTAGACCACTCAGACGTTTCATTATACGTGATGACGCCAGAATACGGAGCTGCGACCCAATTAGAAAAAATCGATATGTTGGATTTTGCCGACGTTATCGCATTGAATAAATTCGACAAACGTGGCGCTTTAGATGCTTTGCGCGACGTTCGTAAACAATACCAACGCAATCACAATTTATGGGAAAGCAATGTGGACGATATGCCAGTTTATGGAACCATCGCTTCACAATTCAACGACCCAGGAATGAATTCGTTGTACAAAGTAATTATGGACAAAGTAGTAGAAAAAACAGGTTCGCCTTTGAATTCTACGTTCCAAATTACACGCGAAATGTCGGAGAAAATATTTGTGATTCCTCCTGATAGAACGCGTTATTTATCTGAAATTTCTGAGAATAATCGTTCTTACGATAAATGGGTAAATCAACAAGTAGCGGTTGCAGAGAAATTACAAGGATTACAAACTTCTATTCAAACGATTAGTAATTCTACCATCGAAGATAAAGACAGATTGGTAAAAGGATTGCAAGAAGCTTTTGAAAATGAAAAGTTGAATTTCGACCCGAAAAATTGGGCGATTTTACAAAATTGGGACGAGAAAAAACAATCGTTCAAAAACCCAGAATACCAGTTCAAAGTACGCGATAAAGTGTTAAGCATTCAAACACACACGGAATCTTTGTCTCATTCACAAATACCTAAGGTTGCTTCACCGAAATACTCAAGTTGGGGAGATATTTTACGTTGGGTATTGCAAGAAAATTATCCGGGTGAATTTCCATATACATCTGGTTTGTTCCCTTTCAAGCGTGAAGGCGAAGATCCAACACGTATGTTTGCTGGAGAAGGTGGCCGAGAAAGAACGAACAAACGATTCCATTACGTAAGTTTGGGAATGCCTGCAAAACGTCTTTCAACGGCTTTTGACTCGGTGACTTTATACGGAAATGATCCTGCGATTCGTCCTGATATTTATGGTAAAATTGGAAATTCTGGTGTTTCGATTTGCTGTTTAGACGATGCTAAAAAATTATATTCTGGTTTCGATTTAAGTCATCCTGCGACTTCAGTTTCAATGACTATCAATGGACCAGCACCAATGTTGTTAGGTTTCTTTATGAATGCAGCAATCGACCAAAATTGTGAGAAATACATCAAAGCGAACGGTTTAGAAGCGGAAGTGGAAGCTAAAATTGCTGCGATTTACAAGCAAAAAGGAACAAAGCGTCCAAGTTATCAAGGTGAATTACCTGAAGGAAATGACGGTTTAGGTTTGATGTTGTTAGGTGTTACAGGTGACCAAGTTTTACCAGTTGACGTTTATGCACAAATCAAAGCGGATACTTTGAAGCAAGTTCGTGGAACAGTTCAAGCGGATATTTTAAAAGAAGACCAAGCGCAAAACACGTGTATTTTCTCAACTGAATTTGCTTTGAGATTAATGGGTGATGTGCAACAATATTTCATTAATAATGGCGTGCGTAACTTCTATTCGGTTTCAATTTCTGGTTATCACATTGCTGAAGCGGGCGCGAATCCGATTACGCAGTTGGCATTCACATTGGCAAATGGTTTCACATACGTGGAATATTACTTGAGCCGTGGAATGGACATCAATGATTTTGGTCCGAACTTATCGTTCTTCTTCTCAAACGGAATCGATCCTGAATACGCAGTGATTGGTCGTGTAGCAAGAAGAATTTGGGCGAAAGCGTTGGCGAAAAAATACGGAGCAAATCCAAGAGCGCAAATGCTGAAATACCACATTCAAACTTCGGGACGTTCGTTACACGCGCAAGAAATTGACTTCAACGATATTCGTACCACTTTACAAGCTTTGTATGCGATTTACGATAACTGTAATTCCTTACACACCAATGCTTACGATGAGGCAATTACGACACCTACAGAAGAATCAGTGCGTCGTGCAATGGCTATTCAGTTGATTATCAATCGTGAATTAGGTTTGGCGAAAAACGAAAATCCACTCCAAGGTTCATTTATCATAGACGATTTAACGGATTTAGTGGAAGAAGCAGTATTGTCAGAATTTGATAGAATCACGGAAAGAGGTGGCGTTTTAGGTGCGATGGAAACAATGTACCAACGCTCTAAAATTCAAGAAGAATCGTTGTATTACGAGACCTTAAAACATACTGGTGAATTCCCAATTATTGGTGTAAACACCTTCTTAAGTTCAAAAGGTTCGCCAACGGTTCAGCCAAAAGAAGTGATTCGTGCAACGGAAGAGGAAAAAGAATATCAAATCGAAATGTTACGAGAATTACAAGCTGGAAATTCTGCACTTTCAACTGCAGGAATCGAAAAAGTACAAGACGCTGCTATCAACAATCGCAATATGTTTGAGGAATTGATGGAAACTTGTAAATATGCTTCGTTGGGTCAAATTACGAATGCGTTGTTTGAAGTAGGGGGGCAGTATCGACGCAATATGTAATAAATTTGAAGATTTTCTAATTTGAAAATTTGAAAATGATACAATTATTTCGGTTCTGCAGAGAATTAATGAGGACTGAAAGTTAAATGAAAAAAATTAAAGGTTATTTTAAACTGCTGATTGAGGCTCTCGAAACTAGCGTTTGAAAAATTAATTTTTAAACGATAAAAGCTTGATTTTAATTGCTTCTAATCGTGAAATAACAACTTCAACGTTGTTTTCTGAATTGGCAACAGGTCGTGGTTCTTTAGATTTCAATGCTTTTTTTGCACCGTCTAAAGTGTAACCTTCAATTTTAACCAACTGGTAAATCTTGTTAATTTTCTCTAATTCTTTGACTGTAAAAAGTCTGTTGCCTTTTTTGTTTTTCTTTGAAATCTCAAATTGAAATTCTTTCTCCCAAAATCTTAATAGTGAAGTGTTTACATCAAGAAATTCAGCAACTTCTCCAATGGAGTAGTACATTTTACTAAGTTGTTGAATATCAATTAAAGGCATTGTTTCTCTTGGTTTTGAATTCGAAAATAGTTATAATTTTGCAACCGCTATGTTTGAAACGATTTTTCGACTTCTTTTTTTATCAACTTTTGCATTTTTGCTATCAACAAGTGGCTCTGCACAAGTGATTCAACAAGATTCAACGAAAGCAATAGTTCAAGACACAATCCCCAAAAAATCCAATCCAAAAGTTGATGCGATTATCAATTATGCAAAAACATTTTTGGGAGTACCGTATCGTTATGGAGGAACGACACCTTCAGGTTTTGATTGTTCAGGATTCATCAATTTCATTTTTGGAAACTTTGGTTTTAGCTTGGTTCGTACCAGTTATGGTTTGGCAGAATTGGGTGAAACTGTTGCATTATCTGACATTCAGCCTGGCGATTTATTATTCTTTAAAGGAAGTAATGTCAATTCAACTTCTGTGGGACACGTTGCCATGGTTATTGAAGTGAAAGACGGTTCGTTCAAATTTATTCATTCTGCAAATGGTGGCGTTCAAATCACGAATTTTAATACCAGTCGCTACTACATTCAGCGATATGTGAAAGCAAAACGTTTGGATTATGGCGGGTACTAAACAGTTCACTATCTTTATTGTTTCATTAGTATGGAAGTAGAAAAACTGAACGAGCGCCGACAATGGCTTTTTATTTTTTTGGTAGGATTATTCATTACCAATGCAGTTACTGCGGAATTGATTAGTAATAAATTGATTCAAATTCCGATAGATTTTTCAATTTTCGGCAATAAATTTGGTCCTTTCACCACCATCGTTGGAATTTTACCTTGGCCCATCGTTTTTATTCTAACCGATTTAATGAATGAATTTTATGGACAAAAAGCAGTGAAAAGAGTTTCGTGGATTACGGCTGCTCTAATTGCCTATTGTTTTATCGTAGTTGGTGTTTCTTTGTCAATCCCAGCCTTTGAAATCAAAGGTTCAAATCTGGCAACAAATGCATCATATAATCAAGTATTTGGTCAGGCGCAGATGGTAATCGTTGGAAGTATAGCTGCTTTTTTAATTTCACAATTAATGGACGCCTATTTATTTGATTGGATTAAGAAAAAAACAGGAAATCGTTACATTTGGTTGAGAAGCACTGGAAGTACACTTTTTTCGCAATTGGTTGATTCTTACGTTGTTTTATATATTGGATTTGTTTTGCCTGGCTCGTTGAAATTTTCAGATTATATGACCATTGCTCCAACGAATTACATTCTCAAAATGTTGATTGCAGTAAGTTTAACACCGCTAATTTACTTGGGACATTATGGTGTAAATCGCTATTTAAAGAGTCATTAAAAAGCAGATTTTTTTGTTTTTAGTTGCCATATTAAATAAATAGCAGCGACCAAGGCCAAAGATGCTCCAACTGCAAAAGTACTAAACACGCTTTCTTTTGTGTTGTCATAAGTGAACACAGTAGAAACAGAACCAAAAATTATTCCAACTTCTAGGGCGATAAACATAGTTCCTGCGCCAACTCCTCTTCGATCTTCGTGCGATAAATCAGCAGTCCATGCAAATAAAGTAGGACTAGAAATTCCTGTTGCTAAACCAAAAATTATGGCAGCAAGAATGTAGGTGTTAACTGAGTTCGCTGTTGCAATGAGCATCATACTAATAATTAAAATGAAACAGCCAATTAGCATTGTTTTCCTTCGCCCAATTTTATCAGAAAGCGAGCTGGTAAACAAACGGATAAGTAAAGTAGAAATGACATAAATTCCAAAGAAAAAACCTTTGTTTTTGATTCCCAAAAACTCTGAAATGTCAGGTGTAATAACAAAAATAATTCCTGACGAGAATGCAGTTAAGAACATAACAATTGCAGCAGGAAGAACACTTGGTTCAACAACATCTTTTCCATTTACCAACAATTGTTGCCATTTGAACTTGTGTTTGTTTTTTAAAGTTTCAGAAATATCAAATACAAAAAGCATTGAAATTATGGTACAAATTGCTGAGGACATAAATAGAACATCGTAACCATATTCTTTGCAAATCCAAGATCCAATTGCCTGACCAACTCCAATCCCAAGAGAAATAAAAGTTCCCCAGATCCCCATTGCTTTACCTCTTGATTCTTTTGGCAATAAGTCAGTTAAAAGAGCAGTAGCACCAGTTGGTGAAAATCCTGCACTAAAACCATGAAGGAAACGAAGGAGTAAAAAGAAAAAAACGGTATGTGAAAGTGGATACAATAGTGAGACAATAATTGAGAAAGCAATTCCTAGATATATGATACGTTTTCTACCAATTGTGTCTGCTAACTTTCCAGAAAATGGCCTCGAAATTCCAGCAGAGATTGAAAAAAGAGTAATAATTAAGCCTTTATGTTCTTCGCCTCCAAGATTTGTTATGAATTGATTTAACTCTGGCAAAATTAAATTGAATCCAGCCATGAAAAAAAACATCGAAAAGGATAGAAGCCAGAAATTTTTGTCGTAAGTCATATTAGTTTGCAAAAGTGAAGAACATAAATTAATAATAACTGTTTTATTTATGGAAATTAATTTTAAACGCATCCAAATATTATAAAATTTGAATACTCCATAGATTTGATTAGTTGCTCGTCTATTTTACTTTTAATAAATTATGGATAACTATTATTAAAATTTAGGTTAATTTTTCAGAATTTATATTTAATTTGGCAGTCGATATAATTTAAAATCATAATAGAAATATGAACAAAAAAAATTATTTAATTGGTTCTGTGGTCGTTGCAGGTGCTTGTGCATTGTTTGCATTAGGTAATCTCGACTTCAGTAAAATTGCTGGTAGTTATTCTAAAAAGAACTTATCTATCTTGCAAGAGCAAAACGCAAATGCTGCAATGGAATGGATGAAAGCGCGCTACATTGACGTAACGACAGGTCAGCCGGTTTCAAATGAAAAGTTAGCTGAAATTCAAAAACAGATAAGCAAGTTGGACATCAATAAAAACATAGCTTTCACAGATGAAGGTCCTGATAATATTGGTGGGCGTACCCGTGCTATTCAAGTTGATAGAACTTGGGAAAATCGTTTGTGGGCAGGTGGAGTATCTGGTGGTTTATTTGTTTCTAATAACAAAGGAAATTCTTGGGAACGTGTAACTTCATACATGAATGCTGGAGCGTCTCCTTTTATTTCAAGTATGACACAAACTCCTGACGGAACTTTATATGTTTCAACAGGTTCCAATCAAGAAAGTTGGTCAGGAAATGGAGTTTGGTATTCGACTGATTTTGGTACAACCTGGGCTACAGTACCCGGGGTTTCAGAAAGTACTGAGGTCGAGAGTTCGGATGCAGACAATTATGTTTGGATGGCTACATCAACTGGTTTGAAAAAATGGAAATTAGGAGATCCTTCAATTACTTCAGTTTCTGTAGCTTCTGGAGGCTGTTTTGCTTTAAAAGTATCCAAAGATGGTGAGGTTATTGTTGGAGCATATGGTTCTAACAAAACTTGGGTTTCTTCCGATGGTGGTTTAACTTTTGCGGATAAGTCTGGTACTTCGGCTAATAACCTAGTTCCTGTTGGAGCAGGTAGAATTGAATACTCTGTTTCTCCAATTAAAAACTCAAGCAATAAACATTCATTGTATGCTGTGAGAACCAATAGTAACTTGTTAAGTATGCATGTTTCTCATGATGACGGTGTTACTTGGACACAATTTGTTGGTGCATCTGCTCCTCCAAGTGATTTTGATATTTATAGAGATCAAGGAACTTACAATTCAATAGTATCTGTTGTACCAAACAATCCAGAACAAATCTTAATCGGTGGAATTGATATTTGGAGTTGGAAACAAACAGTTAACAATCCCCCTTCTGGAGGTTTTGAGAAAGTAACTCAATGGTTCGTATCTCCAAGTT
>RFNX01000512.1 GCA_009926905.1 Flavobacteriales bacterium | reverse complement strand
CTAACAATAGATTTTATATTGGAAATGATGGAGGTGTTGGTGTAACAAATGATTATGGGCAAACTTGGTTTCCGGCAAATAGAGGATACAACGTGACTCAATTTTATGGAATTGCTTTTGACAATTCAGGTTCAGTAATGGGTGGAACGCAAGATAATGGAACATTATACAATGATCACACAAATTCTACTTATCAAGAGTTCAGAGCTGTAAATGGTGGTGATGGTTTTGAATGTGAAATTTCATTCTTTAACCCAAAAGTAATGTTTTCTACAGTTTATTATAACTCGATTTCAAGATCCGGTGATAGAGGACAAACTTGGACTTCATTTGTACCGAGTTTACCTGGTACTTATGACCCTGCAGGATCAGACAATAGTCCTTACCATCCGTTCCATTCAGAAATCGTTTTATTTGAAAACTATGATTTGAATTCCAAAGACTCAGTTGTGTTTATACCAACAAAAAACTACGCTTCTGGAGCAGTAATTAGAATTCCATCCTTATCTTCTGGGGATTCAATAACTTATGTGGCATCCGATGAATTGTATTTTGACGACACGTTGGCTTATTCTCCTAATTTAACTCAAAATGGTGTTAATTATGGATTGAATTCGGCAACAGGAGAAACAGTACCAATGGGGACAGACACAGTTATCTACAACGTTGCTTGGGATACTTTAAAAGTTCAAGATCCTTTTCAGTCTTGGTTCTTTGTATTTGTTAATGCAAATGGAGGTGAATTATGGGGTACTAGAAATGCACTAAGATTGTCAGTTCAAAATCCATTATGGTTATGTGTTGCAAGAGGAATTGGAGGTGGAATATTTAACAACGTTGATATGGAAATGTCAAAAGATTTGAACCATTTGTACGTAAGTGCAGGAACAGGAGTTTGGAGAATAGATGGTTTAGGTTCTGTTTACACTTCTGATCCTGATTTTGTTTCTAAAGTAGCTTATATTGGAACTGGAGCATCAGGTACATTACCAACGGCAACAACAGCAACAAAAATTACAAATACAAATTATGAAGGTTTAGCAATTAACCCTAATAATGCAAACGATGTTATTTTGTTTGCTGGTTTTGGTGGCACTAACAGACGTACATTAAACGCAACATCAGGAACACCTTCATTCACAAGCCTAGGTGCAATTACAACGCCTGGTCTTGCAACTTATGACGGGATTATCGACAGAAATGACTCTGATATAATCGTAGTCGCTACGTCAAATGGCGTATTCGTTACAGAAAACGGTGGAGCTTCTTGGGAGAATGCATCTGCTGGATTCGAAGGCACACCTTGTTATGAAATACGTCAGTCATGGAGATCTTGGGAAGAAGGTAACGGTCGACCAGGTGAAATCTATGTTGGTACATTCGGTCGAGGTCTATGGAAATCTACTGCATATTTAGGAATTAACGAATCAACAGGAGAATTGAATAATTCAATTAAAACTAAATTGAAAACATTCCCTAATCCAACAAACGATAACACAACTTTGAGTTTTAATCTAGCAAAAGCTGGAGATGTTGAACTTCAAGTATATTCTATAAGCGGTAGATTAGTAAAATCTATTAGCAGAAGTAATGTTGATGCCGGCTTGAACACACTTCAAATTGATTGCGAAGATTTAACAAATGGAACTTACATTGTTAAGTTTGCTTCTGGTAAACAAGTTGAATCAGTGAAATTCATTAAAATGTAAATTAAATAAGTAACTATTAAAGG
>RFNX01000588.1 GCA_009926905.1 Flavobacteriales bacterium | reverse complement strand
AATCGTTTGATAAGGCAACTGATCAATCAACCACGATCCTGGTTTACCAGCGTCAAAGATCTTTTTGACATCAATGGTTAAGTAATTAGTACGATTCATATAGTTGGAGACATGCCACTGTTGATTGCTGAGGTCCTTGATGACAACCCATTGGGTGTAATCCGAAACTACTTTGGCTCCATCCTTGCTCGCCGCAACGCCAACGGGGATATCGACATTATTCAGAATATGCCCAATCAATTGAACTCCCTCTGCGCGCGAGCTAGGTTGTGTACTCAGCTGACGCAGATAGGCGGCGCGAATGAAGCGCGAGGGTGGCGTGTAATCTGCTGGCAAGCCCACAAGACCACCACCTTGACCAAGCTCAGTCACATTCTGTCCGTTCACAATTACCGAGCTTGGCGCGAAATTACTGAGGGAGAGATAGTTCCGCGCATTAGTAATGTGCCAATCATAGGTTGGGGCATTGGTTAAGACGTTAGCGACATTGTCATGAATGCGCATTTGACCTTTGACAAACTCAATGATGATGCTTGCCCCTAAGCGATCGGTAAACACAAAATGCAACCATGGGGGGGTGGGGCCCGATGGCAGGCTAGCGTCGTACCAAACCTTATAGCGAGGCAATTCTTTTTTGAGCTCAGCAATATTGGCAAACATACCAAGGGCGAGCGTTCCAAAATCTAAAATAGATACATAGTCCAAATCTTTGGCGGTAACCGTTTGGTATTCCGTATATCCTGGCAAAAAGTTACCGCTCATTGCAAGACCAGCGCTATTTTGTCCTTCTAATAGGGCGGGACTACCGGGAATGATGCCAGGCGATACCCCTAGCACTGCGTATTTGGTAATAAATTGGATTGGAGGAAGTTTTAAGGCATCTGGAGCGGCCTGCGCGAAATTTAGTCCCCTGCGGAATGCTATTGATGGTCCATTTCATATCAAAGGCCCATTCCATAGTTCTACCGGCAATGACGGTGCCATCAACGGCTTTAACGTTTACTGCAGTACAGGCGTAACTAGTATGAAAGAAGCTCACCAGAGTGAGTGCCACAATCCATTTTTTCATGGGAAATCCTCAAAGAAACCAAGCAGAATCCGATAGTTTAAGCTA
>RFNX01000497.1 GCA_009926905.1 Flavobacteriales bacterium | reverse complement strand
GGTCAAGAGTGGCGCTTAATTCGTAATGGTGTAATTACTGTTTATGGCGCTTGGTTGCTAACTTTTGCCCTCTGCGGAATTATTGCAATGTATGTACTCAAAGGCTCGATCAAATTACACGAGCCTATGTCGGGTAATAAGATTAAACGCTTTACTTTGCTAGAGCGCATTACACACTGGACCATGGCCGCAACTTTCGTGGCTTTGGCCTTCACCGGCATCATGATCTTGTGGGGCAAATACTTCTTATTACCATTGACCGGGCCCGCATTCTTTGGTGCCTTCCTTTTGGTATGCAAGAACGTTCATAACTTTGTTGGCCCTGCATTTACGGTCACTATTGTGGTTTTCTTCCTACTTTTCGTGCGCCGTAATTTGCCTGAGAAGGGCGATATCGCTTGGGCACTTGGATTTGGTGGTTTGATATCGGGTAAACACATCCCAGCAGGCTTCTTTAATTTCGGTGAGAAGTTCTGGTTCTGGGTTGGCATGGTAATTTTAGGCTCGGTTGTTTCGGCCTCTGGCTGGGTACTCGATATGATCGTGCCATTTATTCAGATTGAATACTGGCGCGGTACTATGCAGATCGCCAACATTGTTCATGGTGTCGGCGCAATCCTCATGACCGCATTAGCATTTGGCCACATTTATATCGGTACAGTAGGCATGCAAGGCTCGATTGATGCCATGAAGACCGGTTACTGCGATGAGACTTGGGCTAAAGAGCACCATGAGCTATGGTATAAAAAATTAGGAAAGGGTTGAATCAATGAAACATGTAATCATTAGCGCAGCCTGTTCAATAGGAGGCTCCGTAGCCCTAGCTGCACTCCCACCCCCAACGCCAGCCCAAGCAGAAGCTGCAGAGCTAGCAAAAGCAAAAACAGCCTATGCTGGTGCAGTCGGCAACTTTCAACTATGTCAATCGATTAATGCGGTTGCAATGAAGTACCGGGTTGCTGGAACTCCAGAGCCAGCACCATGTAAGGCACCGCCTCCATTTGTCCCTCCGGTAGCCGCCGTACCAGCGCC
>RFNX01000175.1 GCA_009926905.1 Flavobacteriales bacterium | reverse complement strand
ATGGTTTCGTCCATGCGGTTGAGCACCATCCATCGTGAGGCCACCCGCTGGAGTTGCTTGGGGTTGAGGAGCCGATAGGCAGCCAGGGATTCGGGCGACTGCAGGGCTTCCAGGGGAAGTGTTGATCGAGGGGAGCTCGGCGGCGGCTGCAGCTGCAATGAATCACTCAATTGCTCCTGCCAGGCCAGCAGTCGCTGGGCCACCCCCTGCACAAAGGTCACGCCAGTTGCGTAGTCGCCCTGTAGCCCCCACCCCTGCCAGTCGACATTGGGCAGGCGCCGCAGTTCATCGAGATCGAGGATCAGGGCTTCGCTGGCCTGGTCCAGCAATGTCCACATCTTTGCAACTGGATGCTGGCTAGCCAGGCTGCCCAGCTCCAGCAGGGCGCCCTGGCGTTGGTTGCGGAGGCTCAACAGCTCGATGCGCAGGCTGCGGACCTGTTGCCCCAGTTCGAGCCGGCGTTGCACCTGGGGTTGGGGCTGCACAGCCTGCTGCAGGCTTTGTCCCAGATCCACCAGCAGCTTCAGCAGTCCCTCCCGCTGCTGTATCCGGGCCCGTGCGGGCCAGAACAGGCGAAGGCTCAGCAGGGCCATCAGGATGCCGAACGCAGTCCAGAGCAAGCGCAGCGGGATCCAGCTGTCGAGCTGCTGGTCGTGGGTGAGCCAGCCCATCACCACCACGAAGCAGCACACCGTGTAGCCCACGGTGAGCCGAAACGAGCCGGCGATCAACCGGGCCAGCAGCAGCGCCAAAGGCAGTGCCACCACCAGCGGCAGATCCCCCCAGGCTCGATAGCCGAAAAACACCACCACGGCTCCTACGGTGGTGCCAACCAGGCGCTGTCGGCCGAGTTCGAGGGTGTTGCCGTAGTTGCCCACGGTGACGCTCAGCACCGCCAGGGAGGCGTAAAGCGCAAAGGGCAGGCCGGTGAGGCTGGCGAAGCCGTTCACCACTGTCACGGTGGCGGCGAGGCGCACGGTGTCCCGCATGGCAGGGCTGGTCATCGGTTCGATTCCAATCGCTGCAGCAGCAGAGCTCGGCTGTGCAGCAGCTGTTGCAGGTCTTGGCACTGTTGGCCGATGGCCAGCAGCAGGGGCTGGGGGGCGCCCAGGCGCCCGGCTTCCTCCAGCCAGAGCTGTGCCGGCCTCGAAGGAACCGTCACCGCATGGGCTTGCAAGCGGGCAGCCAGATCGGCGAGCGAGCTGCGGAGCAGCGGCTGTGGATTCTCTTCCATCAATGGGGTGGCCAGCTGCCGTAGCAGCGGCTCCAGCAGCAGCCACTGGCGTAGCACTTGGCGCCAGAGGCTACCGGCCTGGGCCCAGCGGTTTAGCAGCTGTTTGCTGTGGGCGGGCATGGGAAGGCCCTGGTTTTGGTTGCGCAGCTGTTGCAATAGCTGGATGCTGGGGAGCAGATCCTGGGAACGCAGGGCTGCAGGGGGCGCACCACCGCTGCCTAACCACTGCTGCATCGCCGTGATCTGCGCACCGAGCTGGCTGGCGATCCTGGCTTCTAGGGCGGGCAGCTGTTGCAGGGGCTGCCGAGGCCACAGCGCCCAAGTGGCGATCTGCGCCATCAGGATCCCCACCACCGCCGCAAGTGCCATGTTGAAGATCAGTGCCCAGTTGAACTGGTTGCCGCGATGCATCAGTTCCATGGCCCAGCAGGCCGTATAACCCATGCTGAGGCCCTTGAGCAGCCCCAGGCTTCGCACCAGTACACCGGTGGTTAGCAGGGCAAGGCCCAGCACCACCCAGCTGGTGGAGATCTCATGCAACACCATTGCGGTGAGAATGCCTATCAAGGCGCCGCCAACGATTTGGCCGATACTGCGAGCTGGGGTGAGGTCGTTCTCATTCACAAACATCACGGCCATCACCAGCGCCAGCCACAGCACATTGCTGCGGCCGGCCCAGAGCATGATCCCGATCGAAAGGGTGCTGGCCAGCCAGATCCGCAAACTGTTGCGCCAAAGAGGGCTCAGGGCGGGCAGGGCGAAGGCCATGGTGATGTTTCTCGGCTCAGGGTTGGTCCGGGGCGCTGCTGCTGAGCTGCGACTGGGTGAGTTGCAATTGCGGCTGGATTGGCGCGTTGGAATCCCG
>RFNX01000570.1 GCA_009926905.1 Flavobacteriales bacterium | reverse complement strand
TCGCTACTTTTTTGAAAGGAACACCGGGTACTTCCCATTTGGAAATGAAGAATTTTATTGGAAATCCTAAGGAAAAGAAGATTAAAATGAAAATGCTCAAGCGTTTGAAAAACAATTTCCATTTTTCATTTTTCAGCCAAAAATAGAGTAGGAGGCAAACAAACATCCAAATGAATGGTGAAAAAAGAAATGCCAGAATTTTAGAGAGAATAAAAAACATATTCAAATATATTGAATCTTTGAAGAATTGTATAGCTATTTTTGTGCTTCGATTAAAACCAAATAAAAAATGAAAATGTTAGAGTCCGTTTTTGGGATAAATTATGCTGATTTCAACCAGTTTTTACTGAAAATTGGAACACAAATAGTAATTGCAATTGTCATTCTTGTTGCTGGATTTTGGTTAACAGGTCTTATGACAAAAGGTATTCGTCGCATCATGATGAAAAGCGATACCGATCCTGGATTGACCTCTTTTTTGACCAGTTTTATTTCATTGGCATCGAAGATTTTAGTGGTAATCACTGCGTTCACGCAATTGGGGATTCAAATGACATCGTTCATAACATTACTTGGTGCTGCAGGTTTGGCAATAGGTATGGCATTTTCAGGAACGCTTTCGAATTTTGCTGGCGGAGTAATGATCTTGGTGCTCAAACCTTTTAAAGTAGGAGATATGATTGTGACCCAATCTGCTCAAGGTAAAGTTACTGAAATTCAAATTTTTAATACATATTTGATGACATTGGATAACAAAGTTGTCATTTTACCAAACGGGCCTGTTGCAAATGGTTCAATTACAAATTTTACGAAAGCTGAAAAACGTAGAGTTGAGTGGACTTTTATTTGGAATATGGAACAGATGTTCACCAAGTAAAAACGCTTTTAGAAGAAATTGCTTTGAATGACACTCGTATTTTAAATGATCCAAAACCTTTTTATGGTTTAGCGCAACTTTCTGAAAATGGAGTTCATGTCGCAGCCCATGTTTGGGTTAAAACTCCAGATTTTGTAAAAGTTCAATTTGATTTTAACCAAGCTGTTTATGATGTCTTCAAAGCAAATCACATTGAATTTAAAAAAGTATAAAATGACATCAAATGTGTTGCTGAATAAATACATTGAAACGAATAATTTTGGTCAATTATTAGGAATGCATTTTGAAATCCTTTCACCTGGGAATACTGAATATTATTTGACGATTGAGTCGAAACATTTGGCGACACCATTAGCTGCTCACGGAGGTTGCACAGCTGCACTTTTAGATGCAACTATGGGAGTTGGTGCTTTGTCACTTGTTTGCGACAAAAACAAAGTGGTTGCAACACTTGAAATGAAAGTTAGTTTTCTGAAATCAGTTGTTTTAAACGATCAATTAGTAGCAAAATCAATAGTTGTGAAACAAGGTAAGGCGCTTATTTTCATGGAAGCAGAAGTTTACAATTCTAAAAATCAATTGGTTGCAAAATCATCAGGAACGTTTACAGTTTTGAATGCTGAGAAGTCGGGATACGTGAAGAATTGAAATAGTTGACTTCGAGAGCCTCAGTCAACATAATAAAATGAGATTTTCAAACAACTTTCTAACTGTAGACTGAGGTTCTCGAAGTCAACAGTTAGCTTTACCTAAACAACTTCAACACCAAAAAAGTCAAAGCGAAAAACGCAATTACACTCAAATACAGCTGTCCGTAAGATGAATAACCCTTTGTTCTGAAATAGAGATAATTGATTGTTCCCAAGACTGTTCCTGAGATGGCAGCAATTAAAAATGGATTCATTCGATAAGACCGAATTGTTGGAAATGGTGTGTTATGTGTTTCGAGTGCATGCGCAACCATTCCTCGCGAGTTAATTCACCATAGAAAGGATGAATGGTTTTTAATGCTGGATTCGCTTCCATTTCTTCTTCGTAATCTACCCAAGTTAGGGTGAATTCATCCAATGCAAATTCTAAATTGGAGTTGCGTAATACTGTTTCAGGAGTAGCAAAAGGAACTTGTAAATTTTGAGCCATTGGTTTGTCTGTGAACAAAAATGATTTCAACTGATTGGCTTTTTCTTCCGGAACAACGAGTTTGAAATCGCCAATTCCACGAGCCATGTTGATGCCATCTGTTAAATGTTCAACCATGCGTTGCGCCGACATATTTCCCCAATTTGGTTTTGTGTCTGCTTCAAGTTTGTTCAGAATCTCTAAAATAGTTCCTAAATCAGTTTCAATAAATTCCATGTTATTTTTTACCTATTAAAATGTGAAGACTTTTAGGAACCACTTGAACGTTTAATTCGCTGCGAACAGCAACAGGTTCACCATCGTAATGAGCAATCTTTTGTGTCAAATTAATTTTTGCTTTTTCAAATGAAATCACTTCGGCAAATTGAGATTTGTGCGAGCGCTTCATAAAGAATTGATAAATGATAGCGGGTGTTCTCCAAAAAGAAAAAGGCTTCAAAATAAACAATTCAATTTTTCCATCTGTAGCATCTGATTTTGGTGAAACAACGAAGCCGTTTCCAAATTCTGAAGTATTGGCAATTGTACACAAAACAACAGGCATTTTTTTGATTTGTCCGTTGGTGTCAATCGAAATATTTATTGGATTGTATTTGAAAAACTCTTTTAAAACGTGTTTAACATACGTTCTAAAACCACGTTTTTTGTCTTCATCGAATTTTTTTGCAATCACAGCGTCTAGTCCGTAACCTCCAATCCCTAAGAATGGAGTGTCATTTACTAAAACAGTGTCCATTTGAATTTCTTCTTCACTATTGATACACTCAATTGCTTTGGGAACTGTCAAAGGAATGTGCATGTGTCTTGCTAATCCATTTCCAGAACCTATAGGAATAATTGCAAGTTTTGTTGCAGAACCGATTAATCCAGTGCCCACTTCGTGAACAGAACCATCACCACCAGCAGCACAAACAACGTCAATGTGTTGTTCCACTGCTTCTTTTGTTAATTCAATCGCATGACCTTTACGTTCGGTGTATTTGATTTCGTAATCAAATTTTGAATGATCTAGATACTCACGAATCATCGCTGGAATATCGTCTTTACGACGCACACCAGAAATGGGATTAATAATAAACCAAATTCGTTTTTTCATTTTACTTTTCATATGTTTCAGCTTCATCAAAAAGCTTACCAAAAACCATTAATTTACAAAAGTCGTTATTTTTCCTCAAAAATCCAATATAAATTCGACTTTACCAATGAATTGAATATTAACTTCAGGTAATGAGTGTGTTTTAGTTATGTTATTTTTTCATTTTAGAATTATTAATCTATTTCAAAATACATGAACTTTTCGTTGTATTTTTAGACAGTTTTAAGTAATATTTTTTTGAAAAAATGAAGAAAAACACTTGCACTTAAATTTTTTCATTCTATATTTGCACTCCCAAATTTAGGGGTATTGACA
>RFNX01000485.1 GCA_009926905.1 Flavobacteriales bacterium | reverse complement strand
TCGAAAAAGATGGACGGCTCCATTCAAGTCATGTCGCTTTGTATTTGGCACTCTTTCAATACTGGAACATGAATCGATTTAAAAATCCCATTTCTATTCATCGGGAAGATACCTTGAACTTGTCAAAGATCGGTTCTAGAAACACATATTATAAGTGCATGAAAGAATTAAGCAACTGGGGGTTTTTGTTGTATTTCCCATCTCACGATTCCAAGAAAGGCAGCATCATTGAGATGTACAATTTCGATACAACCAGTGATACAACCACTGGTACAACCAATGTACTAGCAGTGGGACAAGCACTGGTACCTTCTATAAACAATATAAACAAAATAAAACATACTAAACTATTAAAACAAAAAGAGAGTAAAAAGAAATTTACTCCGCCCTCTTTAGAAGAAGTTTTAGAATTTTTTAAAATTCAAAAGTTTGTACTAGAAGAAGCTGAACCATTTTTTCTGTACTACCAAGCCAATGGTTGGTTGGTTGGAAAAGCAAAAATGAAAGACTGGCAGGCTGCAGCTCGTAACTGGATCCTGCGAAGCAAGAAGTTCCAAGCTGAAAAAAACGGCAAACTCACCCACATCAACTACACGCTAAACCCACGAATTATGAAGAAACCCTATGACCCGGCAACTGAAAAGCCCTATTTCATTGATGAAGATGGAGCACGCAACTACGATTACGATAATACAATTCGCTATTTGCAGCACAAAGGTCGTCTGAAATTCGGCAAGCATTTTCGCATTCACAAAGAGGATTTAACCATCATTTCTAAACTCGTAGTGTACTTCACCAAGTGCGAAAACTTTTATGAAAAGTATAGCATTGATCCCAACAAAGGCATCCTGTTAGCGGGCCCGATTGGTTGCGGTAAAACCTCACTCATGACCCTCATGACAGACTTTACTTTTGAAGTAAACCATTTCTTTATTCGTTCCACAAGAGCAGTTGCAGCTGAGTTTCACGAGGAAGGTTATCAAACCTTACAGAAGTATTCCAACAACCCAAAAATCTATTGTTTCGATGATTTGGGCGTGGAACAAAACATGAAATACTACGGAAACGAGTGCAACACCATTGCCGAAATACTCTTGAATCGCTACGAACTGATGGTTCGCCAGGGTTATGTCACCCATGCCACCACCAACCTCAGTGCTTCCGACCTTGAAGCCATTTACGGAAATCGCTTGCGCTCCCGAATGCGTGAAATGTTTAACCTCATCTCGTTCCCAAACGACTCACCCGACAAACGAAAATGAAACTTTTTCCTTCTCCCCGTGCCTGTCTGCCGAGGCAGAAGGGGAGATCGAGAGGGGTGAAAATCCTCTCCCCTCGAGGGGAGACACAGAGGGGTGAAAATCCCAATAACGAATAACTAACAAAAAATGAAAATCATGAAAATCAAAAACCTCATCCAATTCCCATTAACCAAAGCCCAATATTACCCGGAAGTTTTTCCAAAAAAACAAATTGTGTTACACCACACCGTGAGTGGCCCAAATGCCAAAAATGTCATCAGTGGTTGGGGGTATACCCCTGTTCGCGTGGCAACAGCTTTTGTAATTGATGGCGATGGAATCATCTACCAATGTTTCAGCTCTGCCCATTGGGCGCACCACCTGGGCACACACAACCGAAACAATACCCAGTTGAACCAACAATCCATTGGCATTGAAATCTGCAATTGGGGCGCATTAATCGAAAAAGGTGGAAAGTATTATTCAACCTTCAACCGAGAAGTTCCCAAAGAAGAAGTCATCGACTACGGCATGCAATGGCGAGGTCACCGCTTTTTCCATAAATACAAAGAAGTACAACTCGAATCCCTTAAAATCCTCCTCGAATACCTCTGCGAGAAATACGCCATCCCCAACACTTACCAACCCGACATGTGGAAGCTCAACACCCAAGCCCTCGATGGAACCCCCGGCATTTGGACTCACGTTTCCTTCCGCGCTGATAAATCCGATTGTCATCCGCAATTGAGCTTGATTCGCATGCTTAAGGATCTAATGTAAGAACGATAAAACATTCATGTTCAATCGATAAATTCAATCACTTTATGTTATTTTATCCTATATTCAACGTTGTTAGTATGAATAAAAGCGTATTTATTCCTAACTTTGTTTCTCTTAGTAAACAGATTCTTATGGCAATTGCAATAAAAAGTATTCCAACATTGACGGAGAAAGTCGCTCAAACTTTTATTCGTAAAGCTGATGCTGCAACAAAAAAAAGAGGTTCTGTGGATTTTTCAAAGCAAG
>RFNX01000001.1 GCA_009926905.1 Flavobacteriales bacterium | reverse complement strand
ATAGACAACTCACAATTTTAAAAGCAGATAATAAGCAAAAAAAATCAAAAATAAAAATTGCTTATGTATCTGCAGATTTTAAAGAACATCCTGTTACTTTTTTATTAAAAGATATATTTAAGCATCACAACCGTGAAAAATTTGAGGTTTACGGAATTTTTATTAACAATAAAGAAACTGATAGTCTTACCAAAGAAGTAAAAAAATTATTTGATTCTTTTATTGACATTACAGACTTATCTGACACTGAAGCTATTGAGTTAATTCGCACTTATGAAATTGACATTGCTTTTGACCTAATGGGCCATACTAGAAACGCAAAACCAAATATTTTTTTAAATCGTATTGCAGACATACAAATAAATTTTATTGGCTACCCAAACACCATGGGTAGTGCTGCACATGATTATATTATTGCTGATAACTATTTGATCTCTAATGACGATGCAAACTATTACTCTGAAAAAATTATCTTTTTACCTACTTGTTTTCAGCCAAATAGTCTACGGCATATTAACTCTCTCACACATGATTCAAAAGTGATAAATTTACCATTTAATTCTTTTGTTTATTGTTGCTTTAATAATAATGCAAAAATTTCCAGAAAAATGCTTTATTTATGGGTTCAAATTCTTAAAGAAACCAATAATTCAATACTTTGGATATATATTGAAAAATGCGCCACGAACAATTTTATTAATGAAATAAATAAAATTGATTCAAACATTATGAATCGTATTGTATTTGCGGAACGTACTAGTTATTACGATTATTTAAATCGATTTAAATACGCACATGTATTTCTTGATACTTACCCTTATGGTGGCGGTACCACTACTAGCGATGCATTAGTCTCAGGCCTTCCGGTAGTAACACTAGCTGGGAGTTCTTTTCACAATAGAATGAGTAAAAGCTTGTTACTCAATCTTCAGCTTAATGAATTGGTTACTGATTCTTTTGAGGAATACAAAAATACCGCAATAAATCTCTGCAATAACTCTAGCGCATATCATGCAATAAAACGAAAGCTTGAAACAGCCATTTCTGATTCTGTCATCTTTGATCCGGAACATTACACTAAAGATTTAGAATCGGCCTTAATCAGAATTACTGAAAAAACTATCTGATTTTTTCTGACGAGATTGATTTTTTATAATCTCTTGATTAACAGTTTAATAAATTTTTTAATTAAATAGCATTAAAAAAATCTGAGATGTAGTGGTCTGTCTTTAATTTTGCAAAATTATGAATTAACTTTTTCTTTAATTCTTTCAATCTATTATTATCGATACTTAATTCATAAGCTCCTTTAATCAAATCCTCTTCATTTTCATAAATTAATTCATTTACGCCTATCATTTTATATATTCCGGCCGTATGATTTGCTCGCATCAAATCCTCTTCAATTGTTAAAGAGGGTAAACCAGCTCCAATTGAATCCAATGTTGTATTGCCGCCGGACCATCCTAATGTATCTATTGCTATATCCAATTCTTTTAAAAAAGATACATATTTACTTTTTTCCATTCGATCTATTAGTTTAATTCTATTAGGATCAACATTGTTTAAAATAAATTTTTTTCTTAATCTGTCCATTAATTTTTTATCTAATTTTCTTGTAATTTTATAAAAATAAAACAGAATTTGTTATTTTTCTGGCTAAATTTATTAAGATGTCATCCATTCTTGGGTGATATTTGAACGGTGTTTGAATGCATCCTATTAGAAATTTTCATTACTTTTTTGAGATTCTATTTCAGTTATTGCTGCTGATAAATAATCATTTGGTTCAATTTTTAAACCAATACCTGGCAATGTTACCAATTTTTCTGAATAGTGATCTTTGCCTTTAATCCCTTCCATTAGTGCACCGCTCAAAAATATATCAACGTTATTCGATCCGCTTGTAACTGGGTGTAGCCAACTTGTTACGGTAATAACTGCTAATTTTTCTATTGATAAAATTTTGAAACTATTGACATTCCAATATCGGGTATAAACACGATGTCATAATTTTTAGCTTTTATTTTTTGTATAACTTGATCATAAGTTTCAGCTTTTAATATATAGTGTTCGAAATAGTAGGTCTCATTACTTGCATCAAATTTTTTATTGTTTAATACAATAATTTCTATATCGTATTTAGATCTATCTATTCTTTTGATTTGATCAAAAATAAATAATTTTGGATGAAATTGG
>RFNX01000444.1 GCA_009926905.1 Flavobacteriales bacterium | reverse complement strand
ACCACAAGGAGAAGTTGGCCCACAAGGACCAACAGGTCCTACAGGACCACAAGGAACATCAATCAATGTTAAAGCATCAGTAGCAACAGTAGCGCTACTTCCAGCAACAGGCAATAGCGCAAATGATGCAAGAATTGTTGATGCAGATGGAGATCTCTATGTTTGGGGCGGTTCTTCATGGTCTTCAGCAGGACAAATTGTTGGCCCCCAGGGCCCACAAGGAATACAAGGCATACAGGGCCCACAAGGAACAACAGGTGCTACTGGCGCAACTGGCGCAACTGGCCCACAAGGCTTAAAAGGCGATACAGGTGCCACTGGCGCAACTGGCCCACAAGGCTTAAAAGGCGATACAGGTGCCACTGGCGCAACTGGATCACAGGGTGCACAGGGAATACAAGGAATACAAGGACCTACTGGCGCAACTGGTGCAACTGGTCCCGCTGGAGAAACATTTCCAACTCAGTCTGGAAATTCTGGAAAATTTTTAACTACAAATGGCTCATCTACTTTATGGGCTACAGTTGCACAATATTCTTTGCCATCACAAACATCTAATGCTGGTAAATTTTTAACTACAAATGGAACCGTAGAGTCATGGGCAACTGTTGCAACAACTGCATATTCAAATGGAACTAATACAGCAAACTCAAATAAAATATTCTATAATACAACTGGAACGCCACCAACTGGCACTGCAGCTGGCGATTTATATATTTTTTACTAGGATAGCATATGACTATAAAAGCATATGATGGAACAACCTGGCAAACACAAAAATCATTAAAAATATATGATGGTTCTTCATGGGCTACCGCAAAACAAGCATGGATTTTTAACGGATCATCTTGGGTAATAAATTATCCAGAGTATCCATCAAATACTGCAGCACCATCAATTAGCACTTCAAGCGGGATAGCAGGAAGAATTGGCTGTGTATATGCTGTATCAGTAGGATCGTGGAATTCAAATGATGCATATAATCCAACATCTTATTCTTATCAATGGACAAGATCGGGATCCGATATATCTGGCGCAACAAATGGTACATACACAACAGGTTACGATGATGTAGAAAAAATAATAGGTTGTAGAGTAACAGCAACTAATTTTAGAGGCAATACCCCTTCTTCAGCTACTACTGGAGTTACAATGCTTCCACAAGTTACATCAATTAGTGTAACTGATTATACGTCAACACCCAACGCACCAAGCTCAGTTTCTATTAGCAATACAGGGCTTTCGTATTCTGGAAGTTGGACTACAATTGATTCTGTTTCTACTTATTTTGAAGCTATCGGCGGAGGAACTGCAGGAACCCCATCAATAAATTCAGCTGCAAAAACATTCTCTGGAACAGGAACTGCAGGCAGTGCAAGCGTTTCAATTAGAGGAGTTAATACAAATAAACAACTTTATATAAATTGGGGATCTTCTGTAGGAGCTATTTCATATGATTTATATATAAATGGATCTTTCTATACCAACACAGGAACTAACAATTATTATATTTATACAGCTCCAGATGAAAATGCAAGAACTTTTTCTGTATACCCAAGATCAACAAATAATCAGGGTTATGGAATACAGTATGGAACTGCTGTAGCTGCAACAACAAAATATTCTGCATATACAACAAGCTCTACAATAACATTATCAAATCCAATACCTATTAATACTTCTGCCCCTACACTTTCTCCAACAGGCGGATATGTTGCAGGACAAACATTGACATACGGAGTTGGATCATGGAGCAATAGTCCAACTTCATATGATTTAAGATTATATAGGGGAACTCCAGGAGTAGTTATGAGCGAAACTTTAGTTGCCGCTCCAGGAAATACAACATCATCAACATATACAATTCCAGCATCGGACTATGATGGATCAAATAGATATTATTATAGATCTTTTGCATCAGCAACAAATTCTGGAGGTACATCTGGGTACACAGCTGGAACTGAAGGTGGACCATTAGCACAACCTGTTGTTATTCCTTCGGGAGGATCCGCATTTCTTTCTGGAGGAGTTTCAACAGGAAGTACACTATCCGCATCTACAAGCGGATGGTCTGGATCTCCAACTTCATATTTTATTAAAATAACAAGAGGAACACAAAATGTAGCTTCTTATGAAACTACAGTGGCATCAAGCTACTCAACTTCAACAAGCTATACCGTAGCTGCTAGTGATGCAGGATATTATTTTAAAGCATTTGCAACCGCATCAAACTCTGCAGGATCAAGTTCTGAAGTAGCATCAGGAGAACTTGGCCCAGCAACAAATCCAGTTACAGTAACAAAACCAACAATAAGCGTTTCAAATTCATATGCATCTGTTAGCGGAACCCCGACCTGGACTCTTAGTATGACACACACTGGTGGATCTGTTCCTACTTCATATGATTGGGGCATTCAATTTTCTAATTCAAATGGAGGATCGGTTCTAGCTTCAAATACTGGAAGTGGAACTTGGACAGCAGGATCTGGTGGAACTCAAACAGTTACTAGAAATAGCTCTACCTATTCTTGGGCAAGATGGGTAACTGTTACTGCATCAAACTCTGCAGGAACTTCAACAGCGCAGTCAACATCGTGGGCATAATATGATAAATACACAAGATAAGATAAGAATTTTAAATGGTAAAATTAATGAGGTATCCAATTTAATTGATTGGATAAGTCCATATAAAGATGAGGTTTTAGAGGGCAAGCCTTCTAATCAAGAAATTTTAGATAACTTAATATCTGAAAAAAATACCTACAGTCAGCTACTGGCTGAATTATAAAAAAGGAGAATAAAATGGCAACATATACAAAGCTAACAAATGATGAAAAAGCAGCAATTGTTGATGCAGAAGTAAGAAACCTTGAGTATCAAATGTACTCTTTAGAAGTTCAGTTAATTGCAGAAAATGCAAAAACAGAACCAAATGCAGATTCAGTATCAAAGCTTGAATCACTTATTGCTGAAAAGCAAACACAAATAGCAGCACTTTAATAAAAATAGGAGGATGGAATGTCATATAAAAATAGAGTCTTAAACGACTTTCCAAACTCATTTTATTTATTAGATGAAGTTCAGTCTGGTTCTGTTAATAACTATACAGATCTATTATCTCAATATGCAACATATCAAGA
>RFNX01000592.1 GCA_009926905.1 Flavobacteriales bacterium | reverse complement strand
CTTTTCTATTGAGCCGCCGGTGTAGCTCAGGGGTAGAGCGCTTCCTTGGTAAGGAAGAGGCCACGAGTTCAAATCTCGTCATTGGCTCAAATTTAAAGGAGTGTATCCGCTTAAATCGGATTTATTATATAAAAAATAAGTATATTATTAACTAAGTAACAAATAAAAAAAATGGCTAAGGAAAATTTTGACCGTTCCAAACCGCACGTTAACATTGGTACTATCGGACACGTTGACCACGGTAAAACAACGTTAACAGCAGCTATATCTAGCGTTCTAGCTAGTAAAGGATTAGCTGCAGTACGTGATTTCTCTTCTATCGACAATGCTCCAGAAGAAAAAGAACGTGGTATTACAATTAACACTTCTCACATTGAGTACGAAACTGTAAAACGTCACTACGCTCACGTTGACTGTCCAGGTCACGCGGATTATGTAAAGAACATGGTTACAGGTGCTGCTCAAATGGACGGTGCAATTTTAGTTGTTGCTGCAACTGATGGACCAATGCCACAAACACGTGAGCACATCTTATTAGGAAAACAAGTTGGTGTTCCTCGTTTGGTTGTATTCATGAACAAAGTGGATATGGTTGATGATGCTGAATTATTAGAGTTGGTTGAAATGGAAGTACGTGAATTACTTTCTTTCTACAGCTATGATGGTGATAACGCTCCAGTTATTCAAGGTTCTGCTTTAGGAGCATTGAACGGCGAAGAGCAATGGGTTAAAACGGTTGAAGATTTAATGGATGCAGTTGATACTTATATCGAACTTCCTCCACGTGATGTTGACAAACCGTTCTTAATGCCAGTTGAAGACGTATTTACGATTACAGGTCGTGGTACAGTTGCAACAGGTCGTATCGAAACTGGAGTTATTAATTCTGGTGAAGGTGTTGAAATCTTAGGAATGGGTGACTTGAAATTAACTTCTACTGTTACTGGAGTTGAGATGTTCCGTAAAATCCTAGATAGAGGAGAAGCAGGTGACAACGTTGGTTTATTGTTAAGAGGTATTGAAAAATCTCAAATCAAACGTGGAATGGTTATTTGTAAACCAGGATCTGTTAAACCACACACTGATTTCAAAGCTGAAATCTATGTATTGAAAAAAGAAGAAGGTGGACGTCACACTCCGTTCCATAACAAATACCGTCCTCAGTTTTACTTCCGTACAACTGACGTAACTGGAGAGATTTTCTTGACAGACGGACGTGAAATGGTTATGCCAGGTGACAACGTAACAATCAATGTTAAATTGATAGTTCCTGTAGCAATGGACAAAGGTTTACGTTTCGCTATCCGTGAGGGTGGTAGAACTGTAGGTGCTGGTCAGGTTACTGAAATCATTGCTTAAGAAATAATAACATAGTTTAAATTGAGGGGAGTTTTCTTGTAAAACTCCCCTTTTTAGACGGGTGTAGCTCAGCTGGTAGAGTGGTGGTTTCCAAAACCATTGGTCGTGGGTTCGAATCCTACCGCCCGTGCAAAATACAAAGTAAGTGTCAAAAATTAGAACATATTTTCAAGAGACATACGATGAAATGGTTCATCATGTAACTTGGCCTACATGGAAAGAGCTTCAGAACAACACAATCCTTGTGGTTGTGTCTTCTGTTTTGATAGCGTTGGTTATTTTCCTTATGGATTACCTGTTCGGAATTACCGGAGAGGCAGATTCGTTCTGGAAAGGACTAATCGGATTTATTTACGGAACTTTCTAAGAATTACAAATGGGAGAGATTGTTAAAAAATGGTATGTCGTTCGCGCGGTTAGCGGGAAAGAGAAGAAGGTGAAGGAATACCTAGAGTTAGAAATCACCAGGATGAAATTGGACGACTACGTAAATCAGGTGTTAATCCCGACTGAAAAAGTTTTTAAAATTCTAAACGGAAAAAAAGTAAATAAAGAGAAAGCTTTTTTACCAGGTTATGTTTTAATAGAGGCTGCTTTAATTGGTGAAGTTACTCACGTTATTAAAAGCATCCCTAATGTAATTGGTTTTCTTGGTGCTGTTAAAGGCGGTGAACCTGTTCCAATGCGTTTATCTGAGGTGAATAGAATTTTAGGAAAAGTTGACGAATTAGCAGAAAACGAAGAAGAACAAAAAATTCCTTTTGTTATTGGTGAATCTGTTAAAGTTATTGACGGTCCATTTAATAATTTTAGCGGTGTAATAGACGAAATCAATGAAGATAAAAAGAAACTGAAAGTTATGGTTAAAATTTTCGGTAGAAAAAATCTTCTTGAATTAAGTTATATGCAAGTAGAGAAAGAAGGATAGAATTGTATTAACCCGTAGGAGTGAGAAAGATGATTAAAGCTTCCCATCGAAATCTCATGTTTGACTACATAATTTTATATATATGGCTAAAGAAGTAGCAGCAATGATTAAATTACAGGTCAAAGGTGGTGCAGCTAACCCGTCTCCGCCAATTGGACCTGCATTAGGTGCAAAAGGTGTGAACATCATGGAGTTCTGTAAGCAGTTTAACGCTAGAACACAGGACAAAATGGGTAAAGTTGTTCCCGTTGTCATCACTGTTTATGGTGACAAATCTTTTGATTTCGTATTAAAAACTCCCCCAGCAGCAGTTCAAATTATTGAACAAACTAAAATCAAGAAAGGTTCCTCTGAGCCAAATCGTGTTAAAGTTGGTTCTATTTCTTGGGACCAAGTTCGATTTATCGCAGAAGATAAACTTCCAGATTTAAATTGTTTTACAGTTGATTCAGCAATGAGAATGGTTGCAGGAACTGCAAGAAGTATGGGAGTGGTAGTTAAAGGTGGTGAAGCACCAAAATCCAAATAATTAGCAAAATGAAAAGAGTTTCAAAGAAAAGAAAAGAGATTTTGGCAAAATTTGATTTGTCAAAAACTTACTCTCTATCAGAAGCATGTGATTTGGTAAAGGGTATTTCAACTACTAAGTTTGACGCCTCTGTTGACATTTGTGTACGTTTAGGAGTTGATCCTAGAAAAGCAAACCAAATGGTAAGAGGTACTGTTGCCCTTCCTCATGGTACTGGTAAAGATGTAAAAGTGCTTGTTTTGTGTACCCCTGATAAAGAGGCAGAAGCAATAGAAGCAGGTGCAGATTTCGTTGGTTTAGATGACTACATTGATAAAATCAAGGGTGGTTGGACTTCGGTTGACGTGATCATTACAATGCCTTCAGTAATGGGTAAAGTAGGTGCACTAGGTCGTATTTTAGGACCTCGTGGTTTAATGCCGAATCCTAAAACAGGTACTGTAACAATGGAAGTTGGTAAAGCAGTTCAAGAAGTGAAAGCTGGTAAAATTGACTTTAAAGTTGACAAATACGGTATCATTCACTCTTCAGTTGGCAAAACGAGTTTTGATGGTGAAAAAATTCGTGAGAATGCTCAAGAATTAATTCAGACATTAATCAAGTTAAAACCATCTGCTGCAAAAGGTACATACATAAAAAGTGTATACTTAAGCGCAACAATGAGTCCTGGAATTCAAATTGACGCTAAGTCTGTTAATGCTTAATACTTAAGAAAATGACAAGAGAAGAAAAAGCAAAGTACATAGACGATTTAGCTGCTGATTTAACAGCAAATAATGTCGTTTATTTAACAGACACTGCAGAACTTACAGTAGAAACAGTTAATGCTTTACGTAGAAGATGTTTTCAATCTAACATCCAAATGCGTGTAGTAAAAAATGCACTGTTAGAAAAAGCAATGGATCGTGTTGAAAGTAAAGACTTTGGTGGATTGAGAGATACACTTAAAGGTTCTACTTCAGTAATGTTCAGTGAAGTTGCAAATGCTCCTGCAAAATTGATAGCTGATTTTCGTAAGAAAAACGCAAAACCAGTTTTAAAAGGTGCATACATTGACGAAGCAGTCTTTATTGGTGATAGTCAATTAATTGTTCTTGAAAACTTGAAAAGTAAAGAAGAATTGGTTGGAGAAATCATTGGATTGTTACAAAGTCCTGCTAAGAATGTATTGTCTGGTCTTAAAGGAGCTGGTAGCAAAATCGCTGGTATCCTTAAAACGCTCGAAGAAAGAGCATAATTTATTATTATTAAACCCTTTTTAAATTAAAATAAAATGGCTGATTTAAAGCAAATTGCAGAAACATTAGTAAACCTAACGGTTAAAGAAGTAAATGAGTTGGCAACAATTCTTAAAGATGAGTACGGAATCGAGCCAGCTGCTGCTGCTGCGGTAATGGTTGCAGGTGGTGCAGCTGCTGCTGAAGAAGTAGTTGAGCAAACAGAATTCGACGTTATCCTTAAAGCTGGTGGTCCAAATAAACTTGCAGTAGTTAAACTTGTTAAAGAATTAACTGGTAATGGTTTGAAAGAGTCTAAAGACTTAGTTGATGCTGCACCTTCTGCATTGAAAGAAGGCGTATCTAAAGACGAAGCTGAAGGACTTAAAAAGTCTCTTGAAGAGGCTGGAGCAGAAGTTGAGATTAAGTAATTATCTTCTTCATATACAGGGCAGGCACCACAATTTGTGGATGCCTTGTCCTGTTTTTAAGCATTTTATCTTGTTAAAAGAATCCAATAACCTAAAAAAATAAAGCCTTGGCAACATCAAATAATTCCACCCGAATTAATTTTGCTTCAAGCAAAAATCAATTTGAATACCCAGATTTTCTGGAGATTCAGTTAAAATCATTTAGAGAGTTTTTTCAATTAGAAACTACTCCCGAAAACAGAGACAGTGAAGGATTATTCAAAGTTTTTGCTGAAAACTTCCCTATCACTGATACACGAAACCAATTTGTATTGGAATTCTTGGATTATTTTATTGATCCACCTAGATATTCTATCGCGGAATGTATCGAGCGAGGCTTAACATATAGCGTTCCTTTGAAAGCAAAATTGAAATTATATTGTACTGACCCTGAACACGAAGATTTCGAAACAATCGTTCAGGATGTATATTTAGGTACAATTCCTTATATGACACCGAAAGGATCATTTGTTGTAAACGGAGCTGAACGTGTAATCGTTTCACAGTTGCACAGATCTCCTGGTGTATTTTTTGGACAAAGCAGACATGCGAATGGTACTAAATTATACTCTGCGAGAATCATCCCTTTTAAAGGGTCTTGGATTGAATTTGCTACAGATATTAATAACATCATGTATGCATACATTGACAGAAAGAAAAAATTACCTGTAACTACTTTGTTCCGTGCTATAGGATACGAAACGGATAAAGATATTTTAGAAATTTTTGGACTCGCTGACGAAGTAAAAGTAAATAAAGCAAATCTTAAAAAATTAGTTGGAAGACGTCTTGCTGCAAGGGTTCTTAAAACTTGGATTGAGGATTTCGTAGATGAAGATACTGGAGAAGTTGTTTCAATCGAACGTAATGAAGTGATCCTAGATAGAGAGCTTGTAATCACAGATGACCACTTAGATGCGATATTGGATTCTGGTGCCAAATCATTGATTTTACATAAAGAAGACGCAAATTCTACAGATTATACAATCATTTACAATACGCTTCAAAAAGATATTTCAAACTCTGAAAAAGAAGCGGTTGAACACATCTACCGTCAATTAAGAAACGCAGATCCACCCGATTACGAAACAGCAAAAAGTGTATTTGAGAAATTATTCTTTTCAGATACACGCTACGATTTAGGTGAAGTTGGTCGTTTTCGTTTGAATAAAAAACTAGGTCTTGATAGTTCTGAAGAATCGAGAGTACTTACTAAAAATGATATTATCAAAATCATTAAATATTTGATTGAGTTAATTAACTCAAAAGCAGATATTGATGATATTGACCACTTATCAAATCGTCGTGTTAGAACAGTTGGAGAACAATTATATTCCCAGTTTGGAGTAGGTTTAGCTCGTATGGCTAGAACAATTCGTGAGCGTATGAATGTTCGTGACAATGAGGTCTTTACTCCAATTGACTTAATTAACGCTAAGACATTATCTTCAGTTATCAATTCATTCTTCGGAACGAATCAGCTCTCTCAGTTTATGGATCAAACGAATCCACTTTCAGAGGTAACTCACAAAAGAAGATTGTCAGCTCTAGGGCCAGGTGGTTTATCGAGAGAAAGAGCTGGATTTGAGGTACGTGACGTTCACTATACACATTATGGTCGTCTATGTACTATTGAAACTCCAGAAGGTCCAAACATTGGTTTGATTTCTTCATTGTGTGTATTCGCTAAAGTAAATAAATTAGGATTCATAGAAACACCATACCGTAAAGTTGAAAACGGTAAAGTTGCTTTACATGATGAACCAATTTACTTAGCAGCTGAAGAAGAAGATTCTAAAACAATTGCACAAGCAAACGCAATTATCGATGATAATGGTAATTTCCTTTCTGATTTAGTAAAAGCTAGATTTGAAGGTGACTTCCCTGTACTTCCTCCAAAAGACTTGCATTTAATGGATGTTGGAGCGAACCAAATTGCATCGATTGCCGCATCTTCAATTCCATTCTTGGAACATGATGATGCCAACCGTGCATTAATGGGATCTAACATGCAACGTCAAGCAGTTCCTTTACTTCGTCCAAATTCTCCAATTGTAGGAACTGGAATCGAAAGATTGGTTGCAAGAGACTCACGTGTTTTGATTAACTCAGAAGGAAACGGAGTTGTAGAATACGTTGATGCAAATGAAATCGTTATTCGTTACGATTGGACAGAAGAAGATAAATTAGTAAGTTTTGATAGTGAAGTAAGTCGTTATTCTTTAACGAAATTCATGAAAACGAATCAAAGTACTTGTATCAACTTAAAACCAATTGTTAAGAAAGGTGATAGAGTAGAAGCCGGACAAGTATTATGTGAAGGTTACGCAACTCAAGCAGGTGAATTAGCACTTGGACAAAACTTGAAAGTAGCATTCATGCCATGGAAAGGTTACAACTTTGAGGATGCGATTGTGATTTCTGAAAAAGTCGTACGTAATGATATCTTTACATCAATTCATATTGACGAGTATTCATTAGAAGTTCGCGACACAAAACGTGGAATGGAGGAGTTAACTTCTGATATTCCAAACGTAAGTGAAGAAGCTACTAAAGACTTGGATGAAAACGGATTAATTAGAATTGGTGCTGAAATCAAAGAAGGTGATATTCTAATTGGTAAAATCACTCCAAAAGGTGAAACAGATCCATCTCCAGAGGAGAAACTATTACGGGCAATCTTTGGTGACAAAGCTGGTGATGTAAAAGATGCTTCTTTGAAAGCTGGTCCATCTTTAAGAGGTGTTGTTATCGAGAAAAAATTGTTCTCAAGAGCAATTAAAGATAGAAAATCTAAAAATCAAGATAAACCAATCTTGGAAACTATTGACGCAGAATATCAAAAAGATTTTGCTGATTTGAAAGAAAAATTGGTTGATAAATTAATTTTGATTTTAGGTGAACATAAATCTGCTGGAGTTTTCAATAACTTTAAAGAAGAATTGATCAAAAAAGGAACGAAATTTACTCACAAAGCATTATTTGCTTTAGATTATTCAATCGTTAATCCTTTGAACTGGACTGCAGATGCATCAATCAATCAGTTAATTAGTAGATTGATTCACAATTTTAACATCAAATCAAATGACATTTTAGGTAACTACAAACGTCGTAAGTTCCATATTTCAGTTGGAGATGAACTTCCTGCAGGAATCGTGAAATTGGCGAAAGTTTATGTTGCAAAAAAACGCAAATTGAAAGTGGGTGATAAAATGGCGGGACGTCACGGAAATAAAGGTATCGTTGCGAACATTGTACGTGCAGAAGACATGCCTTTCTTAGCTGATGGAACTCCAGTTGATATCGTATTGAATCCATTAGGTGTACCTTCTCGTATGAACTTGGGTCAGATTTATGAAACAGTTCTTGGATGGGCAGGTGAGAAATTAGGGGTGAAATTTGCAACTCCTATCTTTGACGGTGCAACTCCTCAAGAAATTGATGAATGGTCTGCTAAAGCTGGAATTCCAAAATCAGGTAAAACTTATTTACACGATGGAGGAACAGGAGAGCGTTTCCACCAACCTGCTACAGTTGGGGTGATTTACATGCTTAAATTATCTCACATGGTTGATGATAAAATGCATGCTCGTTCAACCGGTCCTTACTCAATGATTACGCAACAACCATTGGGTGGTAAAGCTCAATTCGGTGGACAAAGATTTGGTGAGATGGAGGTTTGGGCATTAGAAGCATTTGGTGCATCTAACATCCTTCAAGAAATCTTAACTGTGAAATCGGATGATGTTAACGGTCGTGCAAAAGCTTACGAAGCAATCGTGAAAGGTGATAACATTCCTGAACCAGGAATTCCAGAATCTTTCAATGTATTGTTACATGAGTTGAGAGGACTTTGCTTGAATGTAAGCATGGATTAATTGAATTAGTAAACGAAATCGTTATAAAAAATGGCTTTCAAAAAAGAAACACCAAAAAAACAAAGTAGTTTTAATAAAATCACCATATC
>RFNX01000002.1 GCA_009926905.1 Flavobacteriales bacterium | reverse complement strand
CAATCATTATTAACGGCTCTCAAACCTAAATATGACAAATCTCCATTATCGGTGAGGGTAATTCCCGTTTTCATCCAAGGTCGATAACCAGCAGGGTTAATTGATTGACCTTGTAGGTGTAATAAAGAGTAGGCTCCTGTATTTCCCGAAGAATATAAATCACTAACACCACCTAATTGTGAACCTAATAATAAATAACCATCTCTACCCAAACTATTGACTGGATTTAAGGGAGAGATATAACCATTTATACCATAACTCACAGTACCATTCATTTTCATGCGATTTACACTATTCGTCATCGTATAAATACCGCTGTTCCAGCGCGTACCGAAGATGTTGTTGATTCCATTAGATGGTAAATTCCCAGCACGCGACCAATATTGACCACTATTTTGACCGGACGGAACAACTCCTCCTGGATTATTGATTGTTGGGCTTTGTTGTGCTTTCACTATATGTAAAATAAGTGATACAAGCAATGTTAATTTTATTTTCATAATAATTGGTATTATCGTACCAATTGTATAAAACCTGAAATGTTTGTATTGTCTATTCGATAAAAATAGGTTCCGTCTATGCACTTTTTCCCTTCCAAGTCTTCACCATTCCAACTAAAGTGATTTAAAGTTGACTCATAAATCAAATTGCCCCAACGATTCAATACAGTTACTTTATGGTTACCATTTCCTAAACTAGGAAAAGTCAATGAATCATTGATTCCATCGTTATTTGGAGAAAAAACATTGGTTAAATTTAAATCGTTGGGAAATTCAATCAATTTCACATCATCAACGAACATGTATGTCACAAAAGGATTTGAGTACAATGGTTCTCCATCAAATCTTCTTAATGTATCAGTTGTTAAATCATCTTTAAAATTTCCAATTGTTATAAATTTTTCTCCTCCATCTGCTAAAAAAATAGTTTCAAGATACATCCATTCTGTTGTATCACTAAAGAAGCTAGGATTATGGAAAACACATTGAGGATTCACTTTTAAATTAGAAGTATTTTCACTTGAAATGGGGTTGTTTGAAAAAAACACTCCGATTTCATTTATCATTAAATCAGATAATTCAGCCAATGAAACTTTTAATGACAGTTGATAAATTTTTCCATTTTGAAGAGGCTCAATTAATCTTCCTTGGAGGTATTCCCACCACATTATTCCTGAATAACTATCCGTTCCAGAACCTCCAGTATATGATGTAAAATATCCTCCTAAATATCCATTTCCGCTAGAAGGTAGTTGATTACCACCAAAATTATCAGAAACGGAAACAGGGAATACTGAACACGCATTGAAATAATCACTTGTTCCATAAGTTGGAGCAGTCCAACCAATACATTTTTCTATTTGATAAGGTATTTCTGAAGGATTTGATACATTGTTTGGACAACTCGAATATTCCTCGAAATCACCATTATAAACTAAATTTTGTTGACAAAAAGATGTATTAGAAAAAATGAAATGCAATAAAACAATAAAACAAACAGGTTTTATCCTCGGCAAAAAACCGAGACTGAACAATGTGATATTTTTAAAAAAGTTCAGCAATTGATAAG
>RFNX01000003.1 GCA_009926905.1 Flavobacteriales bacterium | reverse complement strand
TTGAATTTAAATGATCGATTTGAGATATTTTCAAGGCAATATTTTCTTCCAAATAATGCTGATCCTTTTTTTATTCGTATTGGTCCTGAAGATACTGTTTCTGACAAATATAATAAACGATGGCAATTAATTACTTATGGACAAAGTGATGGTTGTAATATCTGGAAAAATGAAACATAAAGAAAATTTGAAGTTTGTATTTCTGAGAAATGGAGAAGGAAAAATTATGAAATACATTTGGAAAGATAATGATGTAGACAATTTCTTCATAGAAGCCAAAAAGGAGCTTCTGTAAAGAAACTCCTTTTCGGGTGCTATCGTGGGCTGAGCCTACAACAATTTTAAATGCCTTTTAAACGATGTTTAATACCACAAATTTACAACTTTATGACAGATTTCAAAGATTCAATCAAAAAATTTAATCGACTCATAAAATATATGGAGCGAGATGCTCTTGTAGTAATTGGAACTGAAGCTGTGAATCACTTCAAAGAATCATTCGATAATGAGGGTTTTACAGACAGAACACTTACCAAATGGGAGAAAATCGCAGGTAATTACAAAGTCTATGATACCCTTGGAAGTTATTTATATGATATGGAAATAATTCACATCTTCAATGAAACAATAAAAAAAGACACTTTAATTTTTAAAAATTTATACAACCAATTCAATTTATATTCATGGCAGTCATATCTTCCAAATAATGTTAATCCGTTTTCTATTAGTATTGGCCCAGAAGATCCGATTTTTGACAAACAAAATAATCGATGGGATTTGTTCCCACTTGGAGATTATCCAACTGAAAGTTTTAATGTTTGGAAAAACGATACTATTATAATGAAGTATAGGCTGACGAATATTAAATATTGGATAGAAGATGCTACACCATATTGTTATAAAATCGTAAAAGAAGTAGCCGTAAAACAACATTAATAAAACGCATAATTCTGAAAACGCAAAATCATCATGTAATTGGCGTTTTCTTCGCGTTGAATGGTCGAGCCGAGCAATTGCGTTTTGGTAATTT
>RFNX01000348.1 GCA_009926905.1 Flavobacteriales bacterium | reverse complement strand
ATATATTTATGCGTTGATGGAATTTCTACGTTAGCATCTTTTAGAAATATATAACCAAAATTATCAACGGGATTATAAGTTATTTTTTCTTCAATAAATGAAAATGGAGTAGTCGGTGCGTAATGATGTTTGACCATTCCACTAGTTAATGGTTTATCATCCGACTGATTATTCAAAGCGGGTAGATATCCCAAAACATCCGCTAAATCCTCGATGGATATGCTTCCAAGTCGGTATATAATAACTTTTTTGTCTTCCATTCCCACAATTGTGGATTCCAAACCATTGGCGCTACTTCCTCCATCTAAAATGTAGGGGATTTTACCTTGTAATTGCTTGTAAACGTGGGCAGCTTGTGTAGGACTTATCATTCCATAAGAATTGGCACTTGGTGCAGCTAAAGGAAAATCTAATTGAGAAAGTAATTCTCGCAAAATTGGATGATTGGGAACGCGAACGGCAACTTTTACTTGACCTGCTGTGATTGCTTCTGGAACCAAATCTGTTTTTGCCAAAAGGAATGTCAATGGTCCAGGCCAGAATTTTGAAGCTAAGTTTTTTAAGGTTTCTGGAAATTCACTCACAAATGGCAAAACACTTTCTTCGTTAGCGAAATGCAAAATCAATGGATTGTTCAAGGGACGACCTTTCGCTTCAAAGATTTTGTGTATAGCTTTTTCGTTCAAACCATTGGCTGCCAAACCATAAACCGTTTCTGTTGGAACCGCCACCGTTTCACCTGCTATTAGCAAAGAAATAGCTTCTTGAATATCTGTTCCAACAATTGTTTTCATCTGTAAATTGAGTTTGCAAATATAGGGAAATTGAATAGTTTGGACGGATTTGACATTTCAGATTAAAAAATCCCCAACCGATTACTCAATTGGGGATTTCAAAAAGTAGAATATTTATTACTGTTTCATCATTTTTTTAGTTGCAACAATTTGACCGTCAGCAACAAGGGTGTACGTGTACATTCCTGTGCTTAAATCGTTTGCAAAAACATTCAATTGACCTAAACCTCTTTCTTGA
>RFNX01000004.1 GCA_009926905.1 Flavobacteriales bacterium | reverse complement strand
CCTTGCAATGTGCGACTAATTCCAAAATCTACTAATTCGTGACTTGCTGGCCATTTACTTTCTTTGCCTGCGATTGAAATCTCGCCAGATGTTGGTGTCAATAATCCCGATATGGCATTGAAGATTGTTGTCTTGCCTGCGCCGTTAGGACCAATAAGGCCCACAATTGTGTTGGGGGCGATGGATAGGAAGACATCATCAAGTGCGGTAAGTCCACCAAATTTTACGGTGAGATGAGAAATAGAGATGCTTGCAACATCAGACATTGCAATTCCCCCAGATCTTTTCTTCGGATTCTTTAATAAACATGCGCGGAATAGATTCTAGGCACACGTGGTCCAATTCGCGTGACTATTTCATAGTTAATTGACTGTGAGGCAGAACCCCAATCATCTGCGGTGTACTCACCGTGCGCACCATTGCCAAAGATTGTTACCCAATCCCCTGATTGAGCTTTTGATTCCGGGCCAAGATCAACTACAAATTGGTCCATCGATACGCGACCAATAATTGGGGCTCGTTTACCTGCACACCAGATGCCAGCATCGTGGGCGATACGAGGAATGCCATCGGCATAGCCCATGGCAACCACACCTAACTTGGTATCTCTCGAAGTTTTCTCCGTTGCGCCATATCCAACTGGACTACCAGCAGGAACATCTTTTACTAAATATAGAGCGGCACGAAGTTGCATTGCAGGACGAAGACCAAGCGATTGCGAATTCCCCAATGTGTTGAAATCTGGAGTCAGTCCATACATTGCAATTCCTGTACGCACCATGTCAAATGCTGCCGCACCATTTTTTAGCGTTGCCGCGGAATTCGATAAATGATAAATGACATTGGTAATTCCAAGTGTTGCTAAGTGAGAAATCATCTCTTCGAAACGCTTCAGTTGATCTGAATTCTGTTTCTCACCCGGTTCATCAGCGCGCGCAAAGTGAGAGAAAATTCCAACTACGTCAACGCCGCTGAGATCTTCGGATGTAAGTGATCTCCACTCTGAGAGGAATCCTCCGCGAGTCATTCCGGTATCAACTTCTAGGTGAACTCGTGCTTTCTTGGAAGTCGATGCCGCTGATATTTCTTTCAGCGCTAGACGTGAAGCCACCGCTAACTCAATATTCAAGTCAATCGCCTGCTTAAAATCTGATCCCGGTTGTACTAACCAAGCAAGAATCGGTGCATCGATTCCTGCTTCACGAAGTCCAATCGCTTCTTCCAAAAGCGCGACTCCAAGATATGTTGCTCCAGCAGCTAAGGCGGCCTTTGCAACTGGTAGCAAGCCATGG
>RFNX01000203.1 GCA_009926905.1 Flavobacteriales bacterium | reverse complement strand
GTCGCTTTGCGAGTACGAGCCACTGTAAAATATTTCGTTTGTCTGACCTGCTTAAACCTAAAAAATAGTCCTTTGCACTCGGCTTTTTTTGAAATTCTTCTTCTAAATCCGTTGGAATAATAAGTGCTTCAGCTTCGTCTAAAATTGTCCAATCGCCATTTTTCTTTGCTATTTCAATTATTTTAAAACCTGCATCAGCCATCAAGCCTTCTTTTGTCAAACGTTCGATTTTTTCCTTGTTTACTTTCGACCAAACACTTTTTTCTTTGCGCTTGCTAAAAAACTGCATAAACGTATGTTCGTCGATTGGTTTTGCCTTGCTATCAATCCAACCAAAACAAAGCGCTTCATCAACGGCTTCGCTATAAATTACAGTCGGAACATTGGATTTCTTCTTGTAATAAATAAGCCAAACAGATTGTTTTTTGTCGTGATTCTCTTGCAGCCATTCACGCCATTCTTGTCGGCTTTTAGGGTAAAAAGTTTCGATTTCTTTTTCCATTTTTAACGCTTAATTTTTGCCTTGTCCCAAAATTCTTTGTTAAGTCTAAAATATTCAATATTAGCAAAAATTGCATAAAAGCCCCAAATCACTCTTGGAAGAAAAATACCCACGCCAAATGATTTTCTTGATAAAGTAGAAAAAGAAAATCTCAAATTACCAATACTGAGTTTAACATCTTCATTTCGCCACGGATAGATTTTCAATGCAGACAACCTATGAATATTTTTGCTTTAATTTTAAATGCTTTAGGTTCCATTTTTAGCAATATTGCGAGCGCACTGTCGGCTTCTTTTTTAGTTTCATAAATCCCGGTGACAAGAGCAATTGTTTTATTTCCTGCTTCGTTTTTATAGCTATTCAAATATTCCAAACTTAAACTTTTTGATGGAAAACGCCTTGGGTAATATTCGCCAGCATACAGTTCATCAGCGTCATTTTCTGGTAATGAAATTAGGTCTTTAGTTGAATTGTAATACCGACCTAAGGTATCAATTGATAAATTGAGGCGTTTACTTAAAAGAAACATTTTTCTGTAAAGGAAATCATAACTAAAACTTGTATCAGCAACAGTTACGTAATAAGTTTCAAATTCATTACTCGGTTTGTCAGTTTCTTCAAGAGTAATTTTGTCATCACTTTTTTGGTTTTTAAAAGAAGTTGTTGTGTCCATTTTTTCCAGAATTGCCTTTTCTTTTTTCTTAGTTGAAAAATTGGCTTCACAAGAAGACACAAAAATCAGTAGAAGTAAAAAAAGCAGTTGTTTCATAAAATCAAATTAAACATCAAACATCAAAAACAAAAAACCTTTTTAATTGAATTTTAGTACTTCTTCGAGTAAAACTCTGTTTTTGTCCCGGAAAAAATCGTGACCACAAGCGATTTCGATAACGGTGTTTTCTTGGTGGATGCGTTTCACAAAAGCATAAGCTTGTAG
>RFNX01000258.1 GCA_009926905.1 Flavobacteriales bacterium | reverse complement strand
ACACTTCCAAGTGTCCCAGATGCAGGTTACCCACAGCTTGATTTCTTCCCAGGTTTCGTTGGGCAGGGAACTGTGGCACTTATGGTGCTTCCGGTGAAACTTACGCATTTGACAATGTTGTAGTTCCATGGACTCATGCTGTTGCTGCACCAGAAGCCTCTGCATCACCAACACCGACAGTTGCAAGCATCAAGCTAGATGACGCTGACTTAGGTGCCGTGTACGCCATTGGTAATAGTTGGTGGGGAGGCGAAGGCAGTGGATCACGAAACGTTGTTAAGTACATTTCTGCTGGCGCGACCACCTCATTGCATTACACGGTTCTCGACACAGCAGGAAATCCAGTTAACGGTGCGCAAGTAACACTTGCTACTTCAGGTACAGCTGATGGTGCAACTTCTGGTGATCGCACCAAGACAACTGGCTCAGATGGCAAGGTAACCTTCACATTCGTGAATAGCACTGCAAATGCCGATGCTGAATGGCCTCGTCCAAGCTACACAGTATGGAGCGATCGTGCTGCGGGTCCAGAGGTTGCGTTCGATGCGATTCCTTACATCTCAGGATCAGCAAGGCACACACAGTGCTACGACGCAGGAAATGCAACCACCTGTAACCGTGACCGTGTATGGGGCCGCGTTGTGTCAACTGCTACCTACACCGCACCAGTTACTGCAAACGCGCGTTTGCTGCTTGGCGATACAAAGAGCATGTCAAATAAGTCGTATTGGTACACAGATAACGCCAAGAACGTTACATGGGTGAAATTCCTGACAGCTGGAAACAAGCTAACTCTTCGCTACCGCGTTGACGTTGCTGGTACTCCGGTTGGCGCAGGCGTTGAAATCTCCTTGGTTGATGATGGAAACGTTGGCGGTGCTTCATTCGCAGAAGCAACTCCAAAGGCAACAACTGATGCCAATGGTTATGCAACCTTCGTAGTGACTAACACCAATACTTCTGGTGAAAATCGTCCGGTAGCTCCAAGCACAATCAACTACTGGGATGATTCACGCAATCCAGGCTCTGAAGTGTTACAGAAGTGGAATGTTGCAATCACTGGCAATAAGCCAGCTGGTGTTGCTACCACCTATTACGACCGTATCTGGGCACACATCATCAGTAAGCCAAGTTCACAGGGTGTTCCAAATGCTCCGTACTTGGTATCAGCAAAGCGATCAGGTTCAAAGAACCTAACCGTTAGCTGGACTGCAGCAACCGAAGATGGTAACGCAAACACTGGTTACGAAGTTGTACTTTCACCAACTGCAACTGCTGTTCCAACAATCACAGCAACTGCAGCTGCAACTGCAAGTTCACTTTCAATCGCAGTACCAGGCACAGCTTCATACGCTGTATCTGTTAAGGCAAAGAACTCAGAAGGTAAGAGTGCCGCAACATCAGCTTCGATGCGAATCGCAGCAAGTAGTACAACTGGAGCGGTAGGAACAACACTGCTGGCACCTACAATGGGTACCCCAATTCGTGGCGTAGACGCACTGTGGATTCCATTCACACCGTCGACAACCGATAAGGGCGCAACTGCGTTCTATTACGAGTACTCAAAGGACAATGGTTCCACTTGGCAGCCAGCAACCTACGACTCAGCTGCGACAGAAGCGGGCAAGGTAGGCGCATTGTTTATGTTCAACTTGCCGAACTCGACTACCTTCAATGTAAAGATGCGTGCAGTAAATGCACTCGGTGCGGGGGCTGGCTCGACGACTGCAAAGACTATCGCCACTGCAACAAAGGCAAACCCTCCAACTGTAACAGGGGCGAAGTACAACGATGGCAAGGTTACTATTACCTATACCAACGTGACTTCTGCAAATGCG
>RFNX01000005.1 GCA_009926905.1 Flavobacteriales bacterium | reverse complement strand
TATTGGATTTCACAGCCTTTTTTGCAGTGATTGGAATTTCTGAAATGGTCCATAAAACTGGACGTAAACGATACCCTTTTGAACGCAAAATATTGATAATTCCTTCGCTTCCAGCTAAATGTCCAGCGCCAACTCCACAAAATAAGCTGTTTTTAGTTTTCAAAAGAGAATCCAATTTGAAAGACATTTCTAAGTTGCGTTTCGTAATTAATTTCTCATAAACGTTTTTGTCAACAGACATATTTACGCGCATGAATTTATCCAATGCTATCAAATCTCCTTGTAAATAGAGGTCCAACAATTTTTCTTGTGTGAAATTTGAAAACTGCGTGTTGACCAAGTTGCGTTCGTTAATTTGAACATCAGAACCTAATTCCAATTGTTTTTTAAGTTTCTAAAGCGACGAATTTTTTACCCGCATTCAAGCAATATTCTTCGAAATAAGCATCTAAAAATTGTGGCATTCCATCTTCTGTTCCGTAAACGTTTTAGAAGCTTCGTTACTTGCTGTGTATGGATTTCCGTTTTTGTCGTAAAGTGTATTCGGTTGTTTTTTGCGTGTATCTAATTCGTCGAAAAGTTCAAAAACGTTGGTTTCTAAAACGATCATTTTCACTTTGTCTAGCGCGACATAAACAGAATCTGCTAAGTTGAATACGCTTTTATCGTTGGAATGAAGTGTGCCAAATAAATACGATTTTTCTTTCAATCCATTTCCTGAAATTTCCCACAAAAGCTCTTTTTCACGGTTAATAATTTGTGACCAAGACCAATTAATGGCGCAACAACAAAAGAATAAAAGAATTGATTTTTTCATCTGACAATCAAAGGTAGTAATTTATGAGAACATCGCGCATTGAATCTAAATAGATGAATAGCCAAAATGTTGCCAAAAATTCTTAATCAGATAAAAAGCAATTGACGATTTTGTGAAAGTAGTTACTTCATCAAAAGCGTAATAAATCGTTTCCATTAGCGTAAATCATCAACCTAAAAGCAAGAAAATACCAACGTATTGTGCGTATTCTAACACTTTTTGTGG
>RFNX01000115.1 GCA_009926905.1 Flavobacteriales bacterium | reverse complement strand
AATAGACAAGTCGTTTTTTTAACTGGCTTGCGACGAATTGGAAAGACAAGTTTGATGAAACTATGCATTAAACAATTACTTTTTCAAGAGCAAGTTCCAGCAAAAAACATAATGTACGTTAGTTTAGATGACTATTTGCTATCAGGAAAAACAATTCTTGAAATCGTTGAGTTTTTTCGTTCAATGCATGGACTTAGTGTGAAAGAGCAGCTTTTTTTGTTCATAGATGAAATTACTTTTTGTGTTGATTACGAACAGCAATTAAAAAACTTATACGATGCTGAAAATGTAAAAATTATAGCTTCTTCATCGAGTGCATCATTGTTAAAAGTCCAAAATGGCATGCTCACAGGAAGGTCGATTACTTTTGAAGTTTTGCCATTAAATTATACCGAATACCTTGATTTTAAGAATATTAAAATTGCAAAATCCGATGAACATTTACATGAAAAACACTTCAAAGAATATCTAACGAAAGGCGGAATTCCAGAGTATGTACTCACAAATGACGATGCTTATATTCGGGAACTAATGGATAACATCATTTACAAAGATATTGCAGCAGTTCATGGAATTCGACAAATTAGTGTTTTGAAAGACTACTTTTTGCTGTTGATGGAAAGAAGTGGTAAAACGCTAAGTATCAATAAAATAGCAAAAATTCTTGGGATTTCAACAGAGTCGTCAAAGCGTTATTTTGATTTATTTTGCGACACTTTTATTATTTACTCTGTAACTCGTTTTGGAAAACTCAATGAACAACTCGTTTCTCCCAAGAAAATTTATTGTTGTGACACGGGCATTCGAAATTTTTATACGGGCGAACGTGATTGGGGAGCTGTGTTTGAAAATTACGTGTTTCTAAGACTAAAAAAAATGAACCTAAAATACATTTACGAAAACACGATCGAACTTGATTTTTTTTCGGAAAATAAAACATTGATTGAATGTAAATTTCACGATGAAAAATTGTCAAATAAACAGCAAGAATTGTTCGATAAACTGGAAGCCAAACAGAAGTTTATTGCGAGGAATTACAAGGATGTTGAAGAAATTCAGAATTCAATTTT
>RFNX01000106.1 GCA_009926905.1 Flavobacteriales bacterium | reverse complement strand
GTATGGAAGAGCATAAAATGCATAATCTACTTTTGGTGGTTCCATTGCCAACAATTTAAACATTTTTTCTTTACTTACTTTTGTTTGATCACTATTTGGCAAAGGTCCTTTTAACTCGAAAGCGTACCGAATATTTGATTCTTCATTATGAATGAAAACATCACAAATTACACTCACAGGAATTGGATTTCCACCTCCTTCTTTAATATATTTCAATTCTTCAGCCCAATTGGGTTTGATTTTATCACTTCCTTTTTTATTATGCTCCAATCTATTCAGAACTTCTTGAATTCTTCGTAAACTTTCACTTCCAACTGTTCCTTCTACAGAATGGCCCATTGTACAATTCCCATGCGCTTCTACTGCAACAACATGAGCTAACTTTTCCCAAACACCTCCAAATGGAGTCACAAATCTTCTTTCAAAATGTGAACCTTTAAAGATCTCATCAGGCACTAAAGCTGCGTAAAGTGGTTTATTTGCTCGATGTTCCTCTTTTATAAATGGATTTTTAATAAGTACATTTTCCATTACTTTATCCATCATTAATGAAACTACATTTTTAATTGCAAGTGCAATTCGTTTTTGTTTAGTCATTTCGTTTATAGTATTGATTCAAAAATTTAACAATCGAATAACCCACTTCTTTGGCCAAATTTACTGGAACCGCATTTCCGATTTGTTTGTATTGTTGGCAATTGAACCCTCAAAATACCAATCGTCAGGAAAAGTCTGAATACGTGCATATTCTCTAACCGTGAATGGTCTTGTTTCATCTGGGTGACATCTTTCTGTTTGCTTTTGAGCCGGACTACAGGTTAAAGTTAAACAAGGTTCGTCCCAACCAATTCTCCTAGCCATTCCTGTTTTTCCACCGCCTAAATGAAAGCTTCCGCCCATAAATTCTTTTTGAATTTCCAATGGTAAATCTCTCCAATATCCTTTTGGCGGAACTAAATCAAGTACTTCAATTTTACTTTTCGGGTATTTAGCACCATTTGATTTAGGAACATCAGTTTCAAACAATTCCCCTTTTTTTAATGCATCTTTTAAATTGTAAATTTTCTTGTAAGGTTTTGGATAGAAGTATTTTAAATCTATATCTTTTCGTATTCCAACAAGAATAAGTCGTTCTCTTTTCTGTGGTACTTTAAAATTTATTGCTTTTAAAACTTCAACAGGAACAACATTATAACCAATTTCATCGAGAATAGAAATCATTCCTTGAAGCGTTTTTCCGTTTTCGTGTGAAAGCAAACCACGTACATTTTCACCAATACAAACAAGTGGATTTACCTCATTTACCACTCGTGCAAACTCATAAAATAAAGTTCCTCTCGCATCTGCTAAACCTAATTTTTTACCTGTGTAACTAAACGCTTGACAAGGAAACCCACCAGTTACAATATCGACTTTATCTTTATATTCTGTGAAATCAAACTTTTTAATATCGCCCTCCAAAACATTCCAATGTGGACGGTTTTTTCTTAATGTTTGACAGGCCCATTTATCAATTTCGTTTAAGGCAACACACTTTATTCCAGCTTTCTCCAAACCGATGGCAAGTCCTCCTGCCCCAGCAAAAAGCTCTAAAACGGTATATTCTCGTTCGGCTTTTTCATAATTAGTAAACTCTTGCTCTTCTTTGTCGTTGAAGCGTTCCCCCATAAATGATTGTATATCTTTTTTTCTGTAAACTCTGTAATTTGAAACAGGTTCACGCACAGCGCAAAGTTGTCCATCACGATCATATCTTCTTAATGTTTCTTTGCTTTTTCCAATTATTTCTGCTGCTTCTGCGAGTGACACATATTCTTTCATAACCAAGTTGTTTAACCTTACACAATGGTTACAAAAATAATAATTAATTTGATATATTTTCATTGTTATAAATACTATTTTTGATTTATTTTTTCCCTATGTATTCAATCACCATCCAAAAAATTACAATCAATAAAGTCGAAGCGCTTCAAGCAATTTCGAGGTTGACATTTTACGAAACATTTGCAGCTGTAAATACGGAAGAAAATATGTCGCGCTATTTGGAAA
>RFNX01000589.1 GCA_009926905.1 Flavobacteriales bacterium | reverse complement strand
AACACCACCTCGGCTTAAGAACCAGAAGATTGCGCCAAATTGAATAATGACAAAGAAGACAGCAAAGAGGAGTTGTCCAAGCATCGGCAGAGCGGTGAGAAATGCTTTTGGCGCTAGGAACAGCGCCTTGATTGGAGGCTCTTTATAAACTGCACCGAGAATGACTGCAAGAAGGAATACGACGAGCAACCATTTAACGACACGAGAGAGGCGAAAACGGGTCCAGTCACTGAGTCTATGGACTTGGGTATCTACAAAGGCAAAATATTTTGTCCAGATACCGTGATACGGCGATAAGAGTTCGGCGATGAGAAAATGAATCTGGCGAACCACTTCGATAACAGCAAGAATAATGAGCCACGATTTAGATCGTGCCGTTTCATTAATTGCATCTTGAAAGCTGAGGATAGGGTTTTGTGCAAGGCTTGACCAAGCCAGAACTAAGAAAGTTAGGCCAAAGAGAAGCAAGAACTTAACACGGTCGTACAAGGAGAGATGAACACGAGTCTTTCGGTCTGAGTCACGCAGGCGACTCGTTGGTTTTTCTAACTGACTCATTTGGCTCCCTGTACTGTGTAAGAGTTCACAATTTCTTCCATAACTTTCTTATTTTTTGTATAGCACGTGGTCGCACATCGAGCTAAAAGGAAGTAAAGGGTTGAGCGATCGTTGGACATGAGCGCTCTCTGGTTTAGCGTCTGTTCTACGCCATCGATGGAGAAGCTATAGATGGTTTGAATACCACGGGCACCTTTCTCCACTATTACTTCATCGCTAATGATTTTAAAGTCAGGGGCTCCTAAATCAACCCCTTTGAGTAATTGCGTAATAGGAGTAACTACATCGCGGAGAGAATTATAGGAAAACTCATTCATTTCAGTGCTGGTCAAGTCGCGAACTCTTGCAAAGACTAATGGTGATGTTGGGGGCTTTAACGTAAATACTTGAGAAACTTTTATTTTAGGATCCGGTGAAAATGCAATCTGCCATTTGACCAATGACCTGCGATCACTTGTCTGCTTATCCGATGCACCCATTTCATATTTGTTGAGTGCGGCGGTGCTCAAACTGTTCCAGCTCTTAGGCACTGAGAAGAAAACTCCATCTGCCTTGGATGATGGGTATAAC
>RFNX01000634.1 GCA_009926905.1 Flavobacteriales bacterium | reverse complement strand
AGATATGGTTCAGGCCGTGAAAAGTTTATTGGTTCTGGTTTAACAACCAATACGGCAATTCTAGATGCGGCCAATTATGAAGGCTCTTTAGTATATGAAGATAAATTTTTAAAGTTTTCTGATGGTTCGCAGTGGGTAACACTACAGCCACCAATTATTCGTAGACCTTCGCCAATCGAAGCAGCAACAGAAGCTGAGAGACGTTTGCTTCGCATAACACCGTTCACACCGGGTCTTGGATATGAAACTAAAGTAGTATACGACTATACTACTTTTTATGTCTGGAAAAATCCAGATATGTCTGATAAAATTCAAATTAAAACTTATACTGGCGATACCTACACTATACAAAAGCCTGATGGAGTTGATGGTGTTGACGGAACAATATTAACTGATACTAGCACTGGACAGACACTTACATTATATTTGAGTGATACCTTTTATTGGCAAGCACAATATCATGGCGTATATGCTCCAAGCGAAACAAATGCTGGAACTCCTACAGAGCCATCTGATAAATCAAAAACTCAACAACAAATCTTTACTGATTATTTGATCAATATTCCAACATCAGCAACTCTAAGTGGAGCAGAAACAACAAGAGTTGTTCTGAGCGATTTTAGCAGTCCTTTTGATCTAACATTCAACAGCAGTCCTAGCAACTATGCTGAATTTAGAATTTACGAGTATCAAAACGATCTTGTAAAGTATACTGGAACTAGTTCAAATAATTCATTTTTGGTCTCAAATCTCAGCCTTGATCCTGATATGATGTATGAATTCGAAGGCCGCTACGTACTACCGGGTATATCAACCTCTTATTATTCTGATAAGAGTCAGTTTAAAATTCCATATCCAAATCTCGTTCTCCATATTGACACTACATTAAATCCTAGCACAGACCCTACTATAGAAAAAAGATTCTGGGTAACGTTTGTAGGTGCTGGCGGAACAACATCTACTATTGATTGGGGTGACGGAAACGTTGATACTATCACAAACAGTGGTGCCAGAGTAGGATATTATCACTTCTATGATGAGCATGGAACTTATAGAATTGAGATAAGTGGAAACGTAACACAATTTGGTCCTACAGATTCAATAGGAAATATTGACGCTGCAACATCAAACGCACAAGTTATGATCGTCAATTGTCAATCTTTTGGCGCAAATTTGAGCATTACAAACTTGTCTACCGCTTTTCAAAATGCTATAAATCTACAAGCTGTTCCAGCATATTTGCCTAAAAATATCAACGGTCTTAATAGAATGTTTGCAGGAGCAAATTCATTCAACTCCCCATTTGTAAAAGATTGGGTTGTTACTAATGTTAATGATATCGCAGGAATCTTCCAGAACTGTACATTATTTAATCAAGACATTTCAAAATGGGATGTAAAAAATGTACAGTACATATCTAATGCATTTCAAAATGCCAAAAACTTCAATGCCAATATTTCATATTGGGATGTTTCTGGTGTAGTAAATCTGAGTATGACTGGTATATTTGATGGTGCCACTTCTTTCAATAAAGATTTGGATAAGTGGAATACTTCTGGTGTTATAGGATTTAATAGCGCATTTAGAAATGCATCGTTGTTTACTGGAAATGTTTCTACATGGAATACTTCTAAAGTTACTGACATGAGCGGTATGTTTAGTGGAGCAGCGAATTTTAATGGTAACATATCTTCATGGGATACTTCTAAAGTTACTAACATGAGCAGTATGTTTAGTAATACTTTAAAATTCAATCAAAACATAAATCGCTGGAACACTAATAACGTAACTACTATGGCGAGTATGTTCAGTTCTGCAAACTCTTTCAATCAGGATTTGAACCTATGGAATACTGGTAATGTGACTAGTATGTCGGCTATGTTCCAAAATGCTATTAACTTTACCGGAAATGTGTCTCCATGGGATACATCAAAGGTTACTAGCATGTCCAACATGTTTTATAATGCAGTTAAGTTCAACAAAAATCTTAACTTATGGAATACTGGTAATGTAACTAGTATGGCTAGTATGTTCTATAATTGTACAGTATTTAATGGTAACGTATCGACATGGGATACATCGAAGGTTACTAACATGGGCAGTTTGTTCCAAAGCGCACCTGTTTTTAATCAGAATCTACCTTCATGGAATACTGGTAATGTTACCAATATGACTAGTATGTTCTACGGAGCATCAAAGTTTAATGGTAATGTATCGACTTGGGATACATCAAAAAATAGTACGTTGTACCAGACTTTCCGCGATGCAGTAAAGTTTAATCAAAATCTTGATTACTGGAATACTGGTAACGTAGTTGACATGTATGCTACATTTTTAAATACTACAGTATTTAATGGTAACATATCGACTTGGGATACATCAAAGGTTACTAGAATGAATAGTACATTTTATGGTGCTAGAGCATTCAATCAAAATGTATACTCATGGAATACTGGTAATACAACTAGTTTCACATATATGTTTAATGGCGCGTATGCATTCAACCAAAATATTAATCAGTGGAATGTGTCGAAGGTTACTGACATGACTGCTATGTTTGGCACAGCATCTGCATTTAATCAAAATCTACACTCATGGAATACAAGCAACGTAACTAATATGACTAGTATGTTTAGTAATGCTAGAGACTTTAATGGTAACGTATCGACTTGGGATACATCAAAAGTTACTAACATGGCTGGCATGTTTAATGGTACTTCTTCAACTCCTACTGTACAGCTTAGTGCTCCAAAACTTACAAACTTAGATTTAACAAAATGGAATACTAGTAACGTAACTAGCATGTCTCTGATGTTTTATAATAATACAACATTTAGTGGTAACGTATCAACTTGGGATACATCAAAGG
>RFNX01000006.1 GCA_009926905.1 Flavobacteriales bacterium | reverse complement strand
CCTCATACCTTCTAAATTAAAATATCTGTATCTTATTACACACAACTCATTAAACACAAATCTAGTTTTCTCAAATCCGCCATTTTCATATGAATTTCTTTCTGGTAAATTGACAGAATATTTGTGTGCTATTCGCTTTTCTTTTCTAGACAATACTTTTTTTGGCATATAGAATTCAAGAATTAGTTCAGATGGTAAAGCAGGATTTTCCCAATCCATAATTAAAGTATCGTAGCCTTCTTTAATAACTTTCGCATAGTATTTACCTGGAAAGTTTAGTTCGAAAAAAAGGTTATAAACTGAATCAATATGAATATTCACAGTGTCTTTTTTATGCCAAATAATCAATTGAAGATCAGTTAGATGATTTCTTTCAACGATATCTATAATTTCAACTTTGAGAACATTGACAACTTTTTGAGGTTGACTATTTTGCGCCAAACTGTAGTTCACTAAAAGGGTGAAAATTGCTAGTAATTTTAGTGCTGTCGCAATACTTTTCTCATTATTCAAATTTTTTACTTTTCTCATTTAACCAAAATGTTAGCTTCAAATAGCGTGTAATTATTTCCATCACTGAACCACCACCGTTCTTTTTGTAAGGTATTTGTTGTTTGCAAAAAGCACAAGTCTGTCTTTACGTTTAGTAAGTTGCTAATTTGACTCACAATTTTAAATTATCAAAAATTCTATCGATTTCCTTGGAAAGTTTCACATCTTTTTCAGTAATGGTATTTTTCGCATCGTGGGTGAATAGTTTAATATCAACCTTGTTGTAAACGTTGGTCCAATTTGGATGATGGTTCATTTTTTCAGCCGCAAATGCAACTTGTGTCATAAACGTAAATGCTTCTACAAAATCCTTGAATTCAAAGCTTCGCTGTAATTGATTGTTTTCTTCTTTCCACATAAAGGTGAGTTTTTTAATTAGAATAGGCTTTTGAAACACCATTCAAAACTATGCTAAAAATAGTGGTTTTAGCTTAAATTCTTCTTTACCATTCTTTTTTCTTGATTCTTCGACTGGCTTAATACAGGCTCAAAGAATCACCGCGTAAGCAGCACAGAAGGTAAAAAATCAATCCGCCGAGGCAGATGAATTTCTTTTTTCCGCCAAGGCGGACGCAAAATCATTGTTCTTTGAATATTTGCAACTCGTTGAGAACAATTTTAACTTCTATAGTATTCCTGATTTTCAATAATAATTCATTTTATTGGTACGATTGAGGACACTCAATTTAAAATTCATTGCTTTTTTTTGAAGTGAAAAACTAGTTTTGGTAATATTAAGACTATAATTATAATAGTAATCAGCCGATTTGTGTACAAATTTCAATTAGAAAACCGTCAATGTCTCTCAAATAAGCTACAACTTGTCCCCACGGTTTTGTTGTCGGATTTTCTACAATTGTTGCACCTGCATTTATAGCTGTCGCAACTGTTTTTTCTACATTGTCTGTTGTAAACCCGATTTCAATTCCAAATGGTTTGTCGGCCAAACTACTTTCAGTAAATCCATTTTTTAAGTTTGACTTAGCTAATAAAGTCGAAGCAAAAGAAAGTGTTGTTTCGCCCACCAAAAGTTCTCCGTAGTCATTTTCTGGTGTTACAAATTTTCTTTTAAACCCAAAAGCGTTTTCATAAAATTCAACAGTTTTTGTAACGTCTTGAACGTAAAGTATTGTGTAGGAAAATTTTATCATTGTATCAA
>RFNX01000475.1 GCA_009926905.1 Flavobacteriales bacterium | reverse complement strand
ATGTTTGTTGCCATACCAACGGCAATACCAGATGCACCATTCACTAATAAATTCGGGATTTTTGAAGGCAAAACACTTGGTTCTTCCAAACTATCATCGAAGTTAGGTTTGAAATCAACCGTTTCTTTGTCCAAATCATCCAGCATTTCTTCTGAAATCTTTTTCAAACGTGCCTCCGTATAACGCATCGCAGCAGGACTATCACCATCCACTGAGCCGAAGTTACCTTGTCCGTCCACCAGTGGATAACGCAAAGACCATGTTTGAGCCATACGCACCATTGTATCATAAACTGAACTGTCGCCGTGTGGGTGATACTTTCCTAAAACTTCCCCAACGATTCTTGCTGACTTTTTATAAGGTCGATTAGAGTAAACCCCTAAATCTTGCATACCATATAATACTCTTCTGTGAACTGGTTTGAAACCGTCTCTAACATCAGGAAGAGCTCTTGAAACAATAACCGACATCGAATAATCGATGTAAGCTGATTTCATTTCATCTTCAATATTAATCTGAATTATTTTTTCGCCTTCTGCCATAAGTTTACTCCTTTTTTAAATTCTGATTTGTAATTAAACAAAGCCACCAAAATTAATTAATATTCAAAGTCGGAACTTGTGTATTACCTAAATTTACTAACAAAATGACTGAAAAAATTGTGAATAATTTAGAAGGTGTTGAAAAGATTAAAAGTTATATTTGTAAATAGCAAAGACTATTTGAATGGAAGCAAAATTTTCTCCACGTGTAAAAGACATGATTAGCTACAGCAGAAGCGAAGCAGTTAGAATGTCAAATGAGTTTGTGGGATCAGAGCACTTATTGTTGGGACTGATTAAATTGAACGAAGGAACTGCAATTCATATATTGCAAGAGTTTCAAGTGGATTTGAATCAGATAAAAACGGATTTGGACAATATATTAAAGAAATCGTCTGTTCCGAATTTATTGAACACCAACTTGCCGTTATTGAAACAAACGGAAAATATTATTAAACAATCTTATTTGGAAGCGAAGCAATTCAAATCTGCAATTATTGGTACAGAGCATTTGTTGCTGACCATTTTGCGATATGAAGATTGCGTGGCTTGTCAAGTTTTAAACAAATATGGAATTATGTACGAAAACGCAAAAGACGAATACGAA
>RFNX01000007.1 GCA_009926905.1 Flavobacteriales bacterium | reverse complement strand
CTCCTATTCCAACTTGAATCCCTGCGCCATCACTTTCCCAAATATTTAGACCAGGTACTTTAGCAAAAATTTCCCGAGGATTTGCAGTCGATTTTGCGCCGCTCAAACCACTTAATTCGATGACAGCGTTTGTTCCAGTATTGATTTGAACTCCTTTAATCGCAGGTAAATATCCCACGTCAAAGCCTTCCATCCGTTTGCGTGTAATATTTACTTCATTTATTTCCATTACCTGAGAGCGCATTGAAATTTCAAGTAATTTATTTGCGATTAATTCTTTCGAAATTAATAAGTTTAGTGTGTCGTAGTTGGTTAGTGAAAACTGTAAACGATCGCCAACTTCGACATTAATTCCAAATTTTCCACTTCCATCCGAAGACGCATTTTTATTCGAATTGAGGTTTTTAATGCGAACACCAGGAATTTCAGTTTGTGATTCATCTGTTATTTTACCAGAAAGTAAAAATTTTTGCGCCTTGAATTGCGCACAAAAAACAACCAATAAAACAACTAATATTCCTCTCATTTCTTAAATTCCTCCAACCAAATTCTGTTTTTCAAATCGTTTTTTATTGTAACTAAATTCTTTCCTTTTCTAACGAACAACTGAGAGGGTCTTCCGTTCAAAGTGACGTATATTTCAGCCTGAATTTCTGGTTTTTCAATTTTTAATGGTAAACCAGCAACATAAAAAGTTTTACCATTATACTCCTTGTATAATATTTGGGCATACTGCAAAATCATATCGGGCTGCGTGAGCATTTGATCAAGTTGAATCGGTGTCAAAAATTGCTGTTGCGGCAATTCCATCTCGCGTTTCGTTCTGCTGTCAACTATAAAAAATCGTCCGTAGCCTTCTTTGTGCATGAGCATTACGCGCCAAGAAAAACGAAAACCTTGTTCGTGCCAAAACAAATCGCCATCATAAGCAAGATAACGAAACGGCACTAAAATTTGAAAGGAAACAAATAAAATCAATGCCGTGGAAACGATTTTTTTACTGAAAGACGGAATCATTTTCTGTGAAAGTG
>RFNX01000567.1 GCA_009926905.1 Flavobacteriales bacterium | reverse complement strand
TTATATGGATTTGCGCCGATTGAAACACCAAGTTTTGAATTATCATCAACGTTGATGGGGAAATACGGTGAAGAAGGCGATCGTTTGATTTTTAGAATTTTGAATTCTGGAGATAAAATGAAAAAGGCGGATATTGAAGCTCTTCAAAATGACAACTTACCAAAATTTGCTAATTCACTTGCTGAAAAAGCGTTGCGTTATGATTTAACAGTGCCATTTGCGAGATTTGTTGTGCAACATCAAAATGAATTGTCCTTTCCATTCAAACGCTACCAAATTCAACCAGTTTGGCGTGCTGACCGTCCGCAACACGGGCGTTACCAAGAATTCTATCAATGCGATGCTGATGTCGTTGGAAGCGATTCTTTACTTTATGAGGTTGAATTGGTACAGATTTTTGATGCCGTTCTAACACAATTGAATTTACCGGGATTTACGATTCAAATAAATAACCGAAAAATTCTTTCTGGAATCGCTGAGGTGAGCGGTGAAGCAGAAAAACTGATTGACATTACAGTTGCGATTGACAAACTCGATAAAATAGGCGAGGAGGGAGTTATAGCTGAATTGTTGGCAAAAGGAGTTTCTCAAAATGCAGTGGAACGCATCCAACCTTTGTTTCATTTGAAAGGAACGAATTCTGAAATTTTAGCTCAATTGAGTGGTTTTTTACAATCATCTGAAATAGGTTTAAAAGGAATTGAGGAAATAAAATACGTTTTAGAAACAGTTAGAAATTTAGGCTTGAAACGTGGTGAACTGCTTGTTGATGTTACTCTTGCACGTGGATTGAATTATTACACAGGTGCCATTTTCGAAGTGAAAGCAAAGGATGTGAAAATGGGCAGCATTTGTGGAGGTGGACGTTACGATGATTTAACGGGTTTATTCGGAATGAAAGGCATTTCAGGAGTTGGAATTTCATTTGGTGCAGACAGAATTTACGATGTACTTAACGAATTGAATTTATTTCCAACTGAAGTAACGCAAGGTTTACCAGTCATGTTTGTGAATTTTGGAGAACAAGAAACAGCACTTTGTTTGCAACTTGCCAATGAATTAAGAAATCAAGGAATCGCATGTGAAATTTATCCTTCGTCTGCAAAACTTCAAAAACAAATGAAATACGCCAACGACAGAAAAGTGGCTTATGTGATTTTGTTGGGCGAAGAAGAATTAAAAAACGGAAACCTA
>RFNX01000061.1 GCA_009926905.1 Flavobacteriales bacterium | reverse complement strand
CTTTTTCAATTCCCTCTGCTTCGAATTGATAAACTGAGAATTTAACTGGTTCATACTCTTTGTTTCCGTCACCTCGTGCTATTGGTTCATCACCTGCACCATAGAGGTTTTCTTTATTTTTCTTGTGTCCAAATGAAATTGAAGTAATTCCAGTTAATGTTCTACCAAGAATATTTACTGAAACGGAAGCCCAAGCATGTTGTTTACCGTTGATAAATGGAATAGTTGCCATGATTAATTATTTGGATTTTTGAAACCTATTTTATTTGTGATTACACCAGCAACACCTGTTGGAACTATTGATAATTGTGTAACCAATTCATTTGATGCAATTACATCTTGATTTGCATCAATTTGAAATGGTGGAGTTGCACCCATTGGATCAGGTCCCGAAATCTCACCATTTTGGAACATTACTCTCAAAGCTCTATTCCCTGCAGCTTCCATAACAGAAACTGAAATAGAATCTAACTTGCCAGTATTAGATTCAACAAATACTGTTGAATTTACATAAGGTAACATCGCTAGACGAATGATTCTTGATGCTTTGTTCCAAGTTCTATTTTTTTCGATTTTGGAGTAATCATCAGTTTCAATTGTACACGTAAATGAATCATTCATATAGATACCAGGATAGTCTGTGTAATTTCTAAAATACAAGCCTCCTAATTCATCTAAGTCATCAAAAGTTGACTCAGGGATTTCATCAATTAAAACGCCATTTAAACGAGCAATTGAGAATGTTCCAAGCATCAAATTGAATTTACCAACCCATCCAATGTTATCATTTACTGGAGCAACTGAAATAACTCCCATTGCAACACCAATTGCTTTATGTGGTTGAGCAAATGCACCTTTTGAATAGAAGTAATCATTTTGACCAATCATCACTGATACTTTGCTTGAGTTCAAAGCTTTGAAGTTTACAGAGTTGTTTAACCCATAACCTTCCAATACAATATGGAGGGGTCTATGGTTATCACGACAATAAACAGCAAATGCTTGAGCAATTGGAATAGCAGCTGTAAAAACAGTTGCCCAAACC
>RFNX01000008.1 GCA_009926905.1 Flavobacteriales bacterium | reverse complement strand
TGATTACAAAATGCGTTTTCCAGACATGAAAAAATCAAAAATGATATGAGAAATTTGTGGAAGTTTTTACCGTTTTTATTAGTTGGGTTTGCGATACAATCGTGCGATGACTCAAAAACTGATAAAAATACGAAAGAAGATTTGAAAGCCAGCATCAAGCAAATGGAGGATTCTATTGCAACGATTCAGAAAAATCCTGAAGATGCTGCTAAAATGCCAAGTTTAACTAATATCGAGTTGATAAATCGTTTAGTTGCTTATTACCACGCTTTTCCAAAAGACGAATATGCGGCAGATTGTCTGTTTAAAGTGCACATGAAATACGGAGAATTGAACGCTCATAGAAAAGCAGCGGAATATGGAGATACTTTATTAACAGCTTTTCCTAATTACAAAAACCGTGATTTCTTGTTAGAAAGTATTGCTAGTTCGTATGATGTGATGATTGAACCACGTGACACTTCAAAGATCCGTTATTACTACAATTTGTTATTGAAGGAAAAAACAGTTCCAAGTTCGAAAAAAGCAGAAATTAAAGCGCGATTGAAACACATCGAAATGCCATTTTTTGAATACATCAATTTTCAAACGAGCCCTAAAACTAGGTAAATACAAGAGAATATGGAGTTAATCTTTTTCTATGTTCGGTTGCTCCACATTATTCTTGGTAGTGTTGCCTTGTTAACTGGTTTTTTGGCGATTATATTCAGAAACAAAACCAAAATTCATAAACCGATTGGTAAAATTTACGTTTACGCGATGACCGTAATTTATTTTTCGGCTCTTTTTATGTCCATTTATCACAGAAATATTTTTCTGTTTTTCATTGCAAATTTCACGTACTTCATGTGTATTACTGCCTATCGTTCATTGAGTTTGAAAGGTATTTTACAAGGACAAAAAATTCCAATTTTAGATAAAGTAATTGAAGGTTTTTTCTTTCTCTTACATGTGAGTTTTGTAGCTATTGGAGTTTATGCATTGATGCAAAAAAATACAGACGTTGCCATTCTTTGTTTCGTTTTTGGCGGAATTGGTTTACGCTTGAATTACAACAATATCAATCGCTTTCGTGGAAAAATAAAGTTCAAGAATTATTGGCTTTTAGACCACATTGGAAACATGCTTGGAAGTTACATCGGTGCGATAACAGCCTTTCTAGTAAACAACAACGTCTGGCTGAAATTACCAACTGTGCTATCATGGCTTTTACCAACAATCCTTTTGGTTCCACTTATCATTTTCGAATTGAGAAAACACAAAAAATCATTTTAATCCGCAATCCGCAATTTTCAATCCGCAATCGAATATTCTTTAATCCGCAATCCTTAATCCGCAATCCGCAATCTTCAATCCGCAATTTATTAGTTATCACTCGGATTTTTTGGGAATTTTGAAATCATTTTATAACGCTCACCTTGCATTTCCAAGCAATTCGCCCATAATTTATCGTTGGTAGTATCGAGAATCATTTCAACTGGAATGTTGTTCACTGGTATCCAAGAATGTTCTTTTAATTCGTCTTCTAACTGCCCAATTCCCCAACCAGAATAGCCTACAAAAAAACGTACTTTTGTTTTCAATTCAGGTTGTTTCACAAGTAGCGCCAACATTTCATCGAAATTACCACTGTAGTACAAATCTTCACCAATCATTATGGATTCCGTTATTTCTTTTCCTAAGGAATGAATGAAAAATAAATTCTCTTTTGCCATTGGGCCACCAATACAAAGTCTAGCACCAATATCTGGAAATGTAACATCCATTTTATGCAAATCAATGTCCACAAAATTATTCAAAACAAAGCCAAAAGTTCCTTCATTGTTGTGTTCACACAAAAGTACTACTGAACGCCCAAAATACAAATCGTTCAAAAAAGGATCAGAAATTAACAAACTGCCTTTTTTCGCTTTCTCATCGTTTCGAAAAGATAAATCCAGATTTTCCATATACTGCTGACAAAGTTAAAAGTTGAAACGAAATTTTAAACAACTTTTTAGATTCAGTGTAAAATCTTTATCAATCATCTAAAATCCAAAATCACAAATTGATTAAACTGCAACATTATCTTAACTTTGCCCCGCAATGAACTACGCTGCTATAGATATTGGAACAAATGCCGCTCGCCTTTTAATCGGGGAAGTGGTTCATCAAGATGGGAAATCTTTCGTTAAAAAAGTTTCCTACACCCGCATTCCTTTGAGATTGGGAGAAGATGTTTTTGAAGACGGTAAAATTTCCAAGAAAAAAGCACAAGATTTCGTGAATACCATGAAAGCTTTTGGATTGATTGCTGAAATTTTTGAAGTAAAACGTTTACGTGCTGTTGCCACCTCTGCGATGCGCG
>RFNX01000009.1 GCA_009926905.1 Flavobacteriales bacterium | reverse complement strand
CGTTTTTGTATTTCAAAACGGAACCCAAAAGCGCATTGATGATTTTACGTGATTCCACAACTTGGAAAGAAATTTTAGGTTTGCTAATAACATTAATTTTGCTGGTTGTTTTCTTCCGATGGTTAAGTAAAAATCATGCTCCTAAAATAAAAACGAGAACACTGATTATTTTTGGAATCCTTCAATTTACAGCTTTTGAAACTCTCATCTACTTTCATGGTCAATATGATCAATGTGCAACAGTGGACACCAATTTCGCAGCTTGTTTACAACGCCATGCGTTCACATGGGACGATCATTCAGCATTCAAAGGAAAAGGTTTGGAACAACGGATTTTACCTGAAATCAATTTGAAAAAAGATAAAAAAAACTACAACGTCGTCGTCTTTATCTTTGAATCGTTCAGAAAAAGAAGCGCACAAATCTATGGAAATCGCCACGAAACGACGCCTACTTTTGTCAAAATCGCCAAAGAACAACCCAATTCATTTTACTGCTTTCAACAACCTGTTTCCGTAGCTTCCACAACTATGTTGGCAGTTCCAGCGATTCTTACAGGAATTGGTCCATATCAAGATAAATCCGTTTTATATTCGCAGCCACTCATTTGGGAATACGCCAAAATCTTTGATTACAAAACGTTCTTTTTGTCTTCGCACACGCTCAAATGGTACAGATTCGATGAATTCTACAAAAAGGAAAAACTCGACGTTTGGTGGAACAAAGACAATTCAGGTCTGCCCTTCTTCAACGATTTAGGAGTGAACGATAAATTCACAATTCAAAAATTAAATAAAACAATTGGTAAATTCAATAACGAACCATTTTTCGGAGTCGTGCAATTGAACACTACACATTATCCATACGAAGTTCCGCAGAAATACACTAAATGGAACAACAGTTTCCGTGACACTTACGACAATGCGATTAGCTACCAAGATGCGTTAATTGCCACGTTTTTTGAGCAATTGAAAGCAAAAGGATTGATGAAAAACACGATTGTACTTTTCGTGAGCGACCACGGCGAATCCTTGATGGAGCATCGAAATATTGGCCACGTTGAAAG
>RFNX01000544.1 GCA_009926905.1 Flavobacteriales bacterium | reverse complement strand
ACAAGAAACCATCGACACTGCAATTGAAAATGCCGCAACTCATCTAGTTGATAGATATCGAGATGAAATTTCAGCCGTCATCAGTGACACGGTTGCTCGTTGGGATGCGGGGGATACTGCAAAGAAGATTGAACTTCAAGTAGGTCGAGATCTACAGTTCATCCGAGTCAACGGCACGATTGTGGGCGCCCTAGCTGGAATTGTGATTCACGCGATTGGTGAATTGGTAGTTCGTTAGTAAGACCTGGCTGACTAAAAAGCAGCGCGCTGCAATCGGTCATTGATTGCTTGAGCCAAACCTTCACCAATGGGTGGAACTACATAGATTTTTGCAAGCTCAAGTTCATCGCCTGCTCGCAAGCAACCGTATAGTTCATGTGCAAAATCTTCGATTGTTACCGGGGATCCAAGTCGAACTAACTCAGCAGGTGTTGGGACTTCAGCAAGTGCCAAAAACCCGGCTTTAGGGTCAAAATCCGCATCAGCTAAATCTGCAATCAAAACCACTTTTGCATTAGGTGAATAGTGTGAGTCGAGCGATCCACTGACCCGTGGAAAATTGGTTGTGGCATTAGAAACCCTCACCCCTGTTATCCGCTCAATGTCTGCAGAAGTTATTGCACCTGGACGAAGTATGACTGGCGCAGGGCCATTAGCCAGCACGATGGTTGACTCCAATCCAACTTGGCAATCTCCACCGTCCAAAATCACATCTCCATTAGCTGATAGGTACTCACCTAAATCGGCAACTACATGTTTGGCGCTGGTTGGTGAAACGTGTCCAAACCGATTTGCGCTTGGCGCAACCAAACCCTTGACGCCTATAACCTTTAGCTGACTCAACAACTCTTGCGCAATTGGGTGACTTGGTACCCGAACTGCAACAGTATCTTGGCCACCCGTGACTGAATCACTGGCTAGATCAGACCGCGGACCTACTAGTGTCAGCGGACCAGGCCAGAAAGTGGCGGACAAATCAGCAGCCCACTTTGGAAGTCCAGTAATCCATTCCGTGACGTCTTGGGCACAGGCAACATGCACGATCAATGGATGATCTGCGGGACGTTCTTTAGCTGCAAATACTCGCGCAACAGCCGTCTCATCCAAAGCGTTTGCCGCCAGTCCGTACACGGTTTCAGTAGGAATCGCACACAACTTTCCAGAAGCAAGTGCCGTTACGGCCAGGGCAATATCGTTGCTAATCATGACTGCACTTGATGCAACGGCCGTTTTGCCTTCATGGATTTATCCCCACCAAAATGCAGCTGCAATACCTAGATACAGAGTGATCAGGGCAGCTCCTTCAAACCAAGTGGATTGGCCGTCAGAGACCACGACAATCGCAATGAACACTGCCATAAACATCACGGCAAGCAGCAGTGGCGATAAGACCAGCGTGAATGTTGCAGCACCAACAAGTGGAGCAGATAGCGCAATTAGCGGGGCAACAATCATGGCTACTTGAACTGGAGATTGCAAAATAATCTGCATTGCGTAACTTTGCTGGTTGCGAAGAGCGAGCTGCACTCCTGCAAAAGTTTCAACGACATTACTTGCCAATGCAACAATGATTAATCCAGCAAAGGCCTCAGAAATTCCTAACGTAGACATGGCTGATGGCAAGACCTCGACAAACCAATTTGAAACCACAATAGAACCCGTAAGTGCAACTAACACCATCAAGGCAGCTACATTAAACGGCCACTGTCCATGTTCGTCAGCATCGCTGGCTGCAACCAAGGCTTCATTAGTACCAGTGACGGGTGACTCGTGGTCAACATGACGAATTGTGTCAGGAATTGAAGCCAAGAAAAGAACTATCAAGAGTAGTGAAATGATGACCGTGATTTCTCGTTCATGTTCAACAGCTGGAGTGTTAAAGCTGGCTGCTAAGGATGGAATAGCAAGCGCAAACACGGAAAGCGCTAACAACATGCTTAGCTGCCGCGCAGAGACTACGTTGAATGATTGGCGGCCAAATTT
>RFNX01000010.1 GCA_009926905.1 Flavobacteriales bacterium | reverse complement strand
TTTAAACGCAGATCGAATAAGTAATTGGAACCACGCTGATTTATCCAAGCTTCCAATTTATGAACCTGGATTGGACGAAGTAGTTGCTGAAGCTAGGAATAAAAATTTGTTTTTTAGCACCGAAATTGAAAAAGCAATTATTGAAGCAGATATGATTTTTATGTCGGTTAACACACCTACAAAAACTTATGGTAAAGGAAAAGGTATGGCAGCAGACCTCAAGTTTATTGAGCTTTGTGCCCGACAAATAGCTGAAGTTTCAACTTCCGATAAAATTGTTGTTGAAAAGTCAACATTACCTGTTAGAACGGCAGAAGCAATAAAGAATATTCTTGAAAACAATACAAATGGAATAAATTTTCAAATTTTGTCAAATCCAGAATTTTTAGCTGAAGGAACGGCAATTGCTGATTTACAAAATCCAGATAGAGTTTTAATTGGAGGCGACGAAACTGAAGAAGGACAAAAAGCAATTGAAGAATTAGTTGCAATTTATAATGCATGGGTTCCTAGAGAACGTATTTTAACTACTAATCTTTGGTCCTCAGAATTGTCAAAGTTAACTGCAAATGCCTTCTTAGCGCAACGTGTTTCATCAATCAATGCCATGTCAGAACTTTGCGAAGTAACTGGTGCAAATGTGGATGAGGTTGCAACTGCAATTGGAATGGATTCTAGAATTGGAAACAAATTTTTAAAATCTTCGGTTGGATTTGGTGGTTCATGTTTTCAAAAAGACATATTAAACTTAGTTTACATTGCAAAATCCTTTGGTCTAGATGCTGTAGCAGATTATTGGGAACAAGTTATTATCTTAAATGACCATCAAAAAAAACGTTTTAGTGATAAAATTATCAAGACTTTATATAATACTGTTTCTGGCAAAAAGATTGCCGTTTTAGGTTGGGCTTTTAAAAAAGACACCAATGATACTCGTGAATCAGCCGCTATTTATGTTACAAAAAATTTAGCTGAAGAACATGCTGATGTCGTAGTTTTTGATCC
>RFNX01000606.1 GCA_009926905.1 Flavobacteriales bacterium | reverse complement strand
TACGGCCAGCCCTTCGCAAAGGCTTGGCGACATGTTGAAACACTTCCTAACCTTTAAGGCTGCGCTACGTTTGCAGTGCTGCTGCCGCACGGAGTGAGATATGTCAGAACAACTTTTACGTTTACCTGAAGTCATTGATTTGGTAAAAAAATCAAGAGCAACCATCTACACGGATATGAAGCGCGGAGACTTTCCGCAGTCCATCAGTATTGGGCGAAGGGCGGTTGCATGGAGACGCACTGATCTTGATATGTGGCTAAATACCCGGCCGCAAATTTGTCTTCGCCCTATTGGTGTGATGAATAAGCTTGAAGAGGTGCCCGCATGAAGCACCCCAATAAAAGCAAAAGCCCCGATGCAGCGGGGCTCACGCAAAACGAAAAAACAAATAAAACACAACTTGATTCTATGCTTGAAAACCTAAGTATGGTTGACGATTGGGCTCTAATCACACTGGTTTTTTCTGTTCAGTTTTCCCTAAAAAAAGTGCTATTTTACTGCGAATGGCAGCCCTACCTATCAACACAAAAGCAGCTGGCAAAGCTTGCTGGGTCACAGGCTTATTTTGACGCGTGGCATAGATTCGTTTCAAGGCTTACCAGCCAGCAGGGGTGGACAATCCTAATGTTGTGTGGAGGTGCGAAATGAATGAGCAACTTTCATTTTTACCAGCAGCAGAATGTTGTCCGCTACTACCGCCCTCGGGAAGTAGAACTGAGCAGTGTCTCAATTACTTACTAGAGCACGGTGATATTACTCAACTTGATTGGCTGCGTGAGGGTAAGGGATGGCGGCTGGCATCCAACATTAAGGAATTGGACTATTTGGGATGGGAGCCAAAATCCGACCTAGTCAAGTGTGAAGGCTTTCCGCATCCCATTGCACGCTACTCGCTGCCAGAAAAGGCAAAACGTGCAGCCCAGCTACTAATGGCAGGAGGTGAACATGTTGACCCTTAACCAAATCAGCGATATGGATTGCGCGAGGGATGCGCTGGGGTTCATAGACCCAAACCTGCCCAGAAATGAGTGGGTAAGGGTGGGCATGGCTGCACATGCTGCTGGGCTTTCATTTGAAGACTTTGACGAATGGAGCTCGCGCGGGGAGAGCTATAGCGCACCGCAATGCCGGGCAACATGGAGAAGCTTTAAAACTGGCAAAGGTATCACGGCTGCGTCAC
>RFNX01000011.1 GCA_009926905.1 Flavobacteriales bacterium | reverse complement strand
TTAGCACTTTCTTTGCTTTTTGCTTTGGCTGCTTGTTCTGTTTTTGCTTTCTTTTTCAGATCATCCGCCGACGGTTGATTAAAAATTGAAAACACAGTTAAAAGTAATCCGATTAAAACTAAACCGGTCAAGGTATTACGATCCATTATTTTGTAGAATTAAATGTTAGTGCTGCATCCACAAATGCAACGAATAAAGGGTGAGGGGTTGCTACTGTACTTTTGTATTCTGGGTGAAATTGCACGCCGACAAACCAAGGATGTGTTGGTATTTCGACAACTTCAACTAAGCCCGTTTCTGGATTTTTACCTGTAGCAATCATCCCTGCTTTTTCAAATTGTTCCAAATAAGAACTATTGAATTCATAACGGTGACGGTGACGTTCTGAAATATTTTCTGTTTTGTACGCTTTTGCGATTTTTGAATTTGGTTTTAACTGACATTTGTATGCTCCCAAACGCATGGTTCCACCGTAATTCGAAATGCTTTTTTGCTCTTCCATCATTGAAATAACTGGGAAATTTGTTTCTTCAGAAATTTCTGTTGTGTGAGCATCTTCTAAACCTAAAACATTTCTAGCGAATTCAATTACAGCACATTGCATTCCTAAACAGATACCAAAGAATGGAATGTTGTTTTCACGTGCATACTGAACGGCTTCGATTTTACCTGAAATTCCGCGAGAACCAAATCCTGGTGCAACTAAAATACCGTCCAATTCGCCTAATTCTTCAACGATATTGTCTTTGCTTAATTTATCGGAATGAATCCATTTCACATTTACTTTCGCTTCATTGGCAACACCTGCGTGAATAAATGCTTCACTGATGGATTTATACGAATCTTTCAATTCAACGTATTTTCCAATCAAGCCAATGTTAACATGTTTTTTCGGATGTTTCAAACGCTCCAAAAACTCTTTCCATTGTGTTAAATCCGGTGTTGATTTTTTAGGAAGTCCCAATTTATCTAACACTACTTTATCCAATTCTTCCGCTTGCATCAATAGTGGAACGTCGTAAATAGACTCTGCATCGCGCGCTTCAATAACAGCATTCATCGAAACGTTGCAGAATTTTGCAATTTTTCGACGCAAGTTCAAATCCAATTCGTGTTCCGTTCTGCAACAAAGAATGTCAGGTTGCACACCTAATTCCATCATTTGTTTCACTGAATGTTGGGTTGGTTTTGTTTTTAGTTCGCCAGCTGCTGCCAAATAGGGTACTAACGTAAGATGAATAACAATGCAGTCGTTTTCGTGCTCCCACAACATTTGGCGCACAGCCTCAACGTAAGGAAGTGATTCGATGTCGCCAACCGTTCCACCAATTTCCGTAATGACAATGTCAAACTGACCTTTTTGTGCAACTAATTGGATTCTATGTTTGATTTCGTCAGTAATATGTGGAATAACTTGAACCGTTTTTCCTAAATATTCACCGCGTCTTTCTTTTTCGATAACAGCTTGGTAAATTCTACCGGTCGTTACGTTATTAGCCAACGAAGTTGGAACGTCCAAAAAACGTTCGTAATGTCCTAAATCCAAATCCGTTTCAGCGCCATCGTCCGTCACGAAGCATTCTCCATGTTCATACGGATTCAGTGTTCCTGGATCTATATTGATGTAGGGATCGAGCTTTTGTATGGTTGTTGAATAACCTCTGGCTTGTAAAAGCTTTGCCAGTGATGCTGAAATGATTCCTTTTCCAAGAGAAGAAGTCACTCCCCCTGTTACAAAAACATACTTAGTTGAATTAGACATAAAAAATTTTGTAACTACGGGAGGCAAAGTTAATACATCCAAACTAAGTAACGCAGTTTAATTTTAAAATTTAAGAGTTTTTTGCTAAGATACTAGAAAACTGTTACCGATTGAAAACGACAAGTATTGGGAGAACAGATTGTTCAACTCAAAGAATTAAGAAAGAAAGTTTGTAAA
>RFNX01000563.1 GCA_009926905.1 Flavobacteriales bacterium | reverse complement strand
CAAATATAATTACCTCATACGCGTAATTGCATTCTTCACGTTCCTTGCTTTTTTTAATAAAAGTCAGGCGCAACAAGACCCCGTGCAAAAAAAGCGAGCAGACACTTACTTTGAAAATAAGCAATATTCACTCGCAATTACTGATTACAGACAGTTACTTGCTCAGACACCAAAAAATGTTGAGTTAAATTTTAAGTACGCGACTTGTATTTTCTACACGGACGACATTAAGCTTGCCGCTAAATATTATGATTTAATTCTGATTCAACCAGAGTTTCCCTCTCAAACATATTTCTATCGAGGAAAAATTTACCAGCATGAGTATAATTTTTCAAAAGCTATTACTTTTTTCACGAAGTACTTGGAATTGACGCCAAAAAAAGAACAAAATTTAGATGCTCAAAGTGAAATAAACTATTGCAAACAAGCACAATCAGTTTTAAAACAACCCACGTCACTTAAGATTATTTCCAAGAATCTTTATCAAGGAACAGATTTTTACAATCATTATACTTTCACGAATAAGAAATACACTTTTTACACAGTTGACGATGCGTTCCAAAAGTTCAATTCCAAATATGGATACAAACCAACATATGCTTTTTTGAGAGGAATGCGTTATCGAATTTACGCGAGCTATAACGAGAATTCTGAATCTGGTAAGGACTTATTTATACAGAAAAAAGGGGAGGACAATGAATGGGGGAAGCCAATTCGTTTGTGCGCTCAAGTAAATTCTAATAAAGACGAAGAATTTCCGTTTTATGACGAAGAAACAGGATTACTTTATTTCAGTTCAAAAGGTCAAAATTCAATCGGAGGTTATGATTTGTTTAAAGTCACCTATAACATTGATCAAAATACATGTGTACAAGTTGAAAATCTTAATTTTCCGTTCTCATCTCCAAATGATGATTTGTTTTTCATACCCGATTTTGGAACGGGAAATGCTTATTTTGCCTCCAATAGAAATGGAAATGCCAGCAAAACTGAAGTTTTCAAAATTCAACAAGACCAAAAAGAACTTCAATTTTTATTTGTTTCAGGTGTTTTTTCGGATTTAATTGATCTTCAAAATAAAGAACTTGTAATCACTGCAAAAAACAAAGAATCAGGTGAAACTTTTGGACCGATTTACAC
>RFNX01000333.1 GCA_009926905.1 Flavobacteriales bacterium | reverse complement strand
TACTTGCATCGATGAATAATACATCATTGTGCTTTTTGCCTTTATTGAACAGCATTATTGCCGCAGGAATTCCTGTACCAAAGAATAAATTTGCAGGCAGCCCGATTACAGCTTCTAATAAATTTTCACGAATCAGTGCTTCACGAATGGTTTTTTCAGAGCCACCACGAAACAACACACCATGCGGAACAATCACTCCCACTTTTCCACTGCCTTCCACAGCCGATTCAATCATGTGTAAAATAAACGCGTAATCGCCTTTCGTTTTTGGAGGTAAACCTCTCCCAAAGCGTCTGTATATATCATCAGAAGCGTGTTCGTGTCCCCATTTATCTAACGAAAATGGTGGATTTGCTACCACGATATCGAATTTCATCAAATGATCTCCTTCAATCAATTTTGGATTGTTGATTGTGTCGCCCCACTCAATTTGTGCTGCGTCCATTTCATGCAGAAACATATTCATTTTCGCCAAAGCCCATGTTCCACCGTTGCTTTCTTGTCCATAAAGCGAACAATCACGGATATTTGTCCCCTTTTTATAAGGGACTTCTTCAGCAACTGTAATTAATAAAGAACCTGAACCACAAGCTGGGTCGTAAATTCTCGCACCTGATTCGGGTTGCATTAATTTTGCTAAAAGCATTGAGATTTCATGAGGCGTGAAAAATTCTCCACCTTTTTTTCCACTATCGCTTGCGAATCGTTCAATCAGATACATGTAAGCATTTCCGATAATGTCTTCAGTACCAATTATCGAAGGTCGGAAATCTAATTTTGGTTTATCAAAGTCTTCAATCAGATTTTTCAAGCGTCGATTTCTATCTTTCGTATCGCCCAATTTAGAGCTGGAGTTGAAATCTAAATCTCCAAAAACGCCTTCCAATTTCTTTTTGTTATCATCTTCGATTTTCTCAAAAACTTTATTGAGAAACTGTCCTAATTCTGGGCTGTTTTTATTTGCTACAACCGTTTCAAAAGTGCAATCTTCGCTCAAGATAAAAGGTTCACGGCTCAATTTGCGTTGAATCAATTCTTCATCTTCTCCATACAATTTTTTAAATTCATTGTATTTGTCGCGGTACTTATCACTCAAGTATTTAAAAAACAAAAAAGCGAGAATGTAATCTTTGTAGCCCTGCGCATCTATTGACCCACGAAAACTATCACACGCAGACCATAATGCTGCATTTATTTCGTCGGATGTTGGTTTTATTTTAGTTTCCATGTTGTCAGTCATTTTTTACAAAGTGAATAATCTTTCCATGATTATCATTTAAA
>RFNX01000012.1 GCA_009926905.1 Flavobacteriales bacterium | reverse complement strand
GTCTAAAGCTAAATAATTTGATTTCGCACGTTTGAATGATTCCAATTGTTCTTGATTGTCGGTTGTAATCCAACATGCTTTGAAATAATTTCTTGGAACAAAGCGACAATTTGCGCCATATTCGTGAATCAAACGGTGACTAATTACCTCAAATTGTAATTGTCCAACAGTTCCCACGATTTTTCTGTTTCCAGGTTGTTGAATGAATAACTGAGCCACACCTTCATCAATTAACTGGCGTATTCCTTTTTCCAATTGTTTGGTCTTCATCGGATCTAAGTTCTCCAATTCTTGGAAAATCTCTGGTGAAAAGCTTGGGATTCCTTTGTACATCATCACTTCGCCTTCAGTCATTGTGTCGCCGATTTTGAAATTACCTGTATCGTATAAACCAACTACATCTCCAGGAAATGCTTCGTCAATCACGCTTTTGTCTTGCGCCATGAACGATGTTGGATTCGGAAATTTCATTTTTTTGTCGTTGCGAACGTGGTAATAAAAAGTATTCCGTTCAAATTTTCCAGAAACAACGCGTAAGAAAGCAATTCTGTCGCGGTGTTTTGGATCCAAGTTGGCGTGAATTTTAAAAACAAACCCACTGAATTTATCGTCGCTTGGTTCCACTCTTCTTTTGTCGGAATCTCTTCCACGCGGTGAAGGTGAAATTTCGCAGAACGTATTTAATAATTCACGAACGCCGAAGTTGTTTACAGCTGAACCAAAGAAAACGGGAGCAACGTCACCCGCTAAATAATCTTCTCTGTCAAAAGGATTGTAAACGCCTTCAATCGTTTCTAGTTCATCACGCAATTCTTCTGCTGGTTTTTCTCCAACAATTTCATCCAAAGCTGTGTCGTAAATATCTGAAATCGAAACGACATCACTTGAGATTTTTGTTTATTGGCTGAAAATAAATTCAAACCTTTTTTGGTAAATGTTATAAACACCTTGGAAACGATCGCCCATCCCGATTGGCCATGTCAATGGTCGAACATGAATGTCAAGTGTTTTTTCCAATTCGTCCAATAATTCGAATGGATCTTTACCGTCGCGGTCCATTTTATTTATGAAAATAATCACTGGCGTTTTGCGCATGCGACACACTTCCATTAATTTTTTGGTTTGTTCCTCTACCCCATTCGCACAGTCGATTACTAAAATAACGCTATCGACCGCAGTTAATGTTCTAAACGTATCTTCCGCGAAATCCTTGTGACCAGGAGTATCGAGAATGTTGATTTGTTTTCCGTTGTATTCGAATGCCATTACGGAAGTGGCAACGGAGATCCCTCTTTGTTTTTCAATTTCCATGAAATCCGAAGTCGCTGTTTTTTTGATTTTGTTGTTTTTTACAGCACCAGCCGTTTGAATGGCAC
>RFNX01000019.1 GCA_009926905.1 Flavobacteriales bacterium | reverse complement strand
ACATTTAGAAACGAGAAAAATGCACAGATTAAAGCTGAGTTTCCAACATTTGAAGTGATTCATGAATCAAGTACAAAAAGTGAATTAGCTTCTTTGAATCTGCAACGTCAATCTTTGAAACAACAACAAAAAGCAACCAAAGATCCTGTTCAATTAAAGCGAATTGATCAACAAATTCAAAGCATAGACAAATCTTCAGATGAATTGGAATCTTACCTTAAAACTTCAGAAAACAAGGAAGTTCAAGCTTCAAAAATTGAAGAGATTGAAGTGAGTGACAATCAAAAATTAGAAGATTTAACGAAAGAAACAGCTTACATATCATTCATTCAGAATCGTAATGAGCTGACAAAATTAGAAAATGAAACAAATGATTTACTGGCTAGAAATTTGGCCTTAAAAAAGGAATTGAATCAAGAATTGACAAATGATACTGATACTAAACTTACTGTTAAGCAAAAAGAATTGATTGCTGAAATTATTAAAAATCAAGAAGTCATCCAAAAAAATAATAATCTTAAAGCACAAAAAAGTGCAGAATTGGCTTCGAGTCCAAATGCAAGTGAGTTCGAATGGATGGTTAAAAATAACATCAAACCAACGAAAGCTACACCAAAAATTACAACAGAAAATCCAACGTTTGAAACAATTCCGACTTTTCAATAGTTAAAAAGGAAGCAGTTAATAATGCCGTTCCACTTCCAGTTAATATTAAAACTCCAAAAGGATTGGTTTATCGCGTTCAAGTGGGTGCATTCAGAAAACCAGTTCCAAACGAATTTTTTAGAGAATTTTCACCGGTTTCTGGGGATGTTTTAGCTAACGGATTGACTTGCTATATGGCTGGATATTTTAATAATGTTACAGCAGTTAGCGATGCGAAAAATCAGATCCGAGCAATTGGTTATGCTGATGCTTTTGTAGTGGCATATTGCGATGGTGAACGCATTTCTTTGGCAAAAGCGCGCGAATTGGAACAATCGGGTCAATGTGTCCCACTTTCTGATAATGAACTTAGAATTGCATTAGAAGAAAACAAAATCCTTTCAACTGAAACGACTAATCCTGAAGTTGCACAAGTTCAAGAAGTTCCAAAACCTGTTGATTTAATGTATAATCAAGCACCGGGAGCAATTGAAGCAACTGCTGTAGAATCATTACAGTCTTTATTTTTCACTGTTCAGGTTGCGGTTGTAAATCGACCAATGAAGCCAGAACAATTGCCAGGTTTAACGAATTTGTTTACATCAAGAAACGAAAAAGGACTTTTGAGATATTCTACAGGAAAATTTAAC
>RFNX01000541.1 GCA_009926905.1 Flavobacteriales bacterium | reverse complement strand
TCCTTCTTGGAAAATGCTTGATACAAGGCTGTAATTGGACTTTGCATCACTTCGATTCCTGTAACCATACGAGTTTCTCGCAGAACTAACGCATTTCGTTCCTCTTTTATTTGCTCTAATGTTTTCAAGGTCGCACCACTACTTCTTGAATTTGTTGCGGCAAGCGATCTATGAACGCCAAAATGTGACATTGACAATTAGAATCTGGCTTTGCGATAAACTGATAATTTGGATATTCTTTAATGGAAAGTTCGATTTTGTCATTGGCATTCGCATAAACAGAAAAGTTTCCGTCTGTGTTTCCAAACACTCCTCTCCCACTCGTTCTGTTGATGATCATTATGTTGTAGAAATTCTGTTGACGCATCGAATCCACCACTTTTCCTGTGATGAAAACTTTGTCACATTGTCCGTAAAACCACGATGGAATCAGAAAAAGAAAAAAGAATGTGTACTTCATTAAAATCGTAAATCAAAAACAATGCCTTATTTGAATAAGCCAATTTACAACTTTTCGAAATACCAGTCGAAGTCTAAATTCACAAAAAACAATAAAGCGAAAGGAAGCACCATTAATAGAAACCAAAAAAGTACAATAGTAACTTTAAAAAACAGAGATGCATCCAATTTGACAGGTGCTAAAAGTATAGCATTTACATGAGAAGCCATCACCTCTTCATCAACCCCACCTTGAAATTCATTGATGTTTTTTAATGTTGGAATTTCTTCAATTAACACATTCTTTATCAATACATATTCTCTATTAGAAAGCTCATCATACGTTGAGTGGTAATTAATCCCTTGAGCACTTAACTCTTTGCGAATTTGATAATTACGCTGAATTCCACGTACGCGAATCCCCATAAAAAATCCAAATGCAATGATCATATAACTATTAATTAACCAACCAATTCCAATCAAAACGAGCGAAGATATCAATGCGAAAATCATTAAAAACAAATCACGCTTTTTATTGACAATTAACTTAAATAACTGCCCTCCATCCAAAGGATCTATCGGAACGAGATTGATGATATTCAAAAACAAAAACAGAAAACTCAATTCAATCATCCAGTCTGATTGGTAAGTAGCTGATAGAACTAACAAAATAGAACCTAAAATAATTCCTGGAAAAGGTCCTAAAATCGTGACAATAAAACTTTGACGTTGTGAATATTTGTCTTTACTTCCTTGTACAAAAGCTCCCATTAGGGGAATAAAAAGCATGCGAACATTTTCATAGTGGAAAATTTTCATAGCAATGTAATGCCCAAATTCATGAATGAAAAGTACGGTAATTAAAAACAAGACAAATTCTAACTGATCTGAAAAAAAAAGTAAAAACGTTCCCACAAAAAGTACAATTGAAAAAACGGTTAACCCCCAATTACTTTCAACTTTTACTTTTTCAATAATTGGTTTTTCAGGATACAAGTCAAATTCTTCCATCTTACATTCCTGGCATTCCGCCCATGCCTTTCAATTTACTCATCATGCCCATCATATTTCTTGGATTGGACATCATTTTCATCATCTTGCGCATGTCTTCGAATTGCTTGATTAGTTTATTCACTTCTTGAATATTTGTTCCACTTCCTTTTGCAATTCTTGTTTTACGTGAAGTGTTTAACAAAGCTGGATTTGCTCTTTCTTTTGGTGTCATAGAAAGGATAATCGCTTCGATTCCTTTGAATGCATCGTCTGGCACGTCAACATCTTTCATAGCTTTTCCCATTCCTGGAATCATT
>RFNX01000624.1 GCA_009926905.1 Flavobacteriales bacterium | reverse complement strand
GTTTTAAAGACAAAAAAAATAGACTAATATCAGCTAAAGCTATTTGGTATAAAGAAAAAATAGAAATCAGTAAATTTGATTTTGAATTTAAAAGCAAATGCAAGTAACTTTAAAGGCACGTTACTTGTTAATAAAATGAAGCGATTAAATGCGCGTATAGTTTTACTTTTTATATTTTTGGAGAATGGAATTTTCAGCAGAGCAAATTGCGGGATTATTAGATGGGAATATTGTTGGCAATCCAACACAGATTGTGAAAACACTAGCAAAAATTGAAGAAGGTAAAGAAGGAGCATTATCTTTTTTAGCTAATCCAAAATATGAAGAATACATTTATTCGACTCAATCTTCAATTTGTATCGTCAATAATTCATTTGAACCCATAAAAGTATTACCAGAAACGTTGACATTAATCAAGGTTGAAGACGCTTACGCTTGTTTTGCCAAACTTTTAGATATATATAATAATCTAAGTAAAAAAGCTCCTGCTTTAGAACAACCTTCTTTCATTGATGAAAATGTAAATATTGGTGAAGGAATTTATTTGGGAGCATTTTCTTACATCAGTAAAAATGCCATAATTGGAAATAATGTAGTAATTTATCCGAATGTATTTATCGGTGAAAATGTTAAAATTGGTGACAATACAACTATTCATCCAAATGTGAGTATTTACCATGATTGTGTAGTTGGAAACAATTGCATTATTCACGCTGGTGCAGTAATTGGATCGGACGGTTTTGGATTTGCTCCGAATGAAAATCACGAGTATCAAAAAGTTCCTCAAATTGGAAATGTTGTTATTGAAGATAATGTTGAAATTGGAGCAAATACTACGATTGACCGTGCAACAATGGGTTCCACTTTTATTCGAAAAGGGGTGAAAATAGACAACCTTTGTCAAATAGCACACAATGTGGAGGTTGGAAAAAATTCAGCTATGGCAGCACAAGTTGGTATTGCCGGTTCAGCTAAAATTGGTGAACGAGTTATGATTGGCGGACAAGCTGGGATTAGCGGACATTTATTCATTGCTGATGAAACTAAAATCGTCGCACAATCAGGAATTCCTGGTTCTGTTAAAAAAGCAGAAACACTAATGGGTTCTCCCGGAAT
>RFNX01000420.1 GCA_009926905.1 Flavobacteriales bacterium | reverse complement strand
GGGAACGTCAGAAATTCAAAAAGTGGTTATTTCTAGAGAAATTTTAAAATAATCCTTGTAATTTATTGAAATAAGTATATCTTTGCGTCCCCAAGTTGAAAATTTAAAAAAGAAATTATATGTTGATTATTCCAATTAAAGAAGGCGAGAACATCGAAAGAGCATTGAAAAAGTACAAGAAAAAGTACGAAAAAACGAATGTAATGAAACAATTAAGATTCCGTAAGGAATTTGAAAAACCATCTATCGCTCGTCGTCAACTTGTAATTAGAGCAGCTTACAAACAAAGAATGCAATCAGAGCAAATCTAATTGTAACTTTTTAAAGAAAGATACGTAAAGGGAGTTTAACGACTCCCTTTTTTTATGTTCGAAAATTTCATACAATACCTTCGCTTCGAGAAGCGATTTTCTGAACATACAGTCATCGCTTATGAAAACGACCTAAAACAATTCGCTGAATTTCTTGAATTAGAAATAGAGTCAGAAGCTTATTCAATCTCTGCATCTACCGTTCGTTCTTGGATAGTAGGAATGATTGACCAAGGTCTTACCAATAAGTCTGTTAATCGTAAACTGGCATCACTTCGCACCTATTATCGGTGGTTGCGAAAAGAAGCAATCATTGAAGTTTCACCGATGCAAAAAATTCAAGGGCCAAAAAACGAAAAACGTTTACCTGTATTTGCGAAGGAATCTGAATTGACAACTGAAAAATTAGAGGATGTTTTTGCAGACACGTTTGAAGGTTTGCGCGATGAATTAATGTTCGAGTTGTTTTACCAAACAGGAATTCGACTAAGTGAATTGATTGAATTGAAAGAAACGGATGTGAGTGAACAGCACATAAAAGTGCTTGGAAAGAGAAATAAAGAGCGAATAGTTCCAATTTCTATCGAATTAAAAAATAAAATTAATATTTACTTAACACAGAAACACAAGGGTTTAGGCGCTTCAAAGTATTTATTGGTCTTAAAAAACGGCAATAAATTATACGGTACACTTGTGTACAGAAAAATAAATTACTACCTTGGTCTTACGACAAGTTTGGATAAAAAGAGTCCGCACATACTTCGACATACTTTTGCAACTCACATGTTAAACCGAGGTTCTGGTTTGGAAACATTAAAAGATTTGCTGGGGCATGCCAATTTATCTGCAACTCAAGTTTACACTCATAACTCGTTTGCGAAATTAACTGCCATTTATTCACAAGCTCACCCACGTGGGCGTAACAAGTAAAAATCATGGAAATTCAAATGCATTCAATCCATTTTAAAGCAGATCAAAAATTGCTAGATTTTATCCAAGACAGATTGGATAAATTGGAACATTTCAGTCAACGTATAGTCAACGCAGAGGTGTTTTTACGTTTGGACAAAGACAAAGAAAAAGAGAACAAAATTTCTGAAATCAAATTGAATGTGCCTGGAAAAGAGTTATTCTCGAAAAAACAATGTAAATCATTTGAAGAGGCTGTTGATGAAGCGGTTGAAGCGTTGAGAAAGCAACTTTTGAAAGAAAAGGAAATCAACGCATAATTCTTCTTTAAAATTTCATTAAATATTGTAAAATGGGAGTCGCTAAATTAGTGGCTCCCATTTTTTATTTAGCTATCTTTGCACTCTTAATTATTACTATGAGACTATTAACAGTTGGAAGTGTAGCCTTTGACGCAATTGAAACACCCTTCGGAAAAACAGATAAAATCGTTGGTGGAGCTGGAACTTTTATCGCTCTTTCTTCATCATTCTTCGTAAAAGATCAAGGACTTATTTCTGTCGTTGGCGATGATTTTCCAAGCGAAACATTGGATTATTTGAATTCAAAAGGTGTAAATACGAAAGGTGTTCAAATAAAAGAGGGTGAAAAGACGTTCTTCTGGTCAGGGAAATATCATAACGACATGAATTCACGCGACACTTTGGTTACAGAATTGAACGTACTTGGAACCTTTGACCCAATAGTTCCAGCTGAATATCAAGAAGTTGATTATTTAATGTTGGGTAACTTGAGTCCTGAAGTTCAACGAACTGTAATCGAAAGATTGCCAAATCGTCCGAAGTTAATTGCAATGGATACCATGAATTTCTGGATGGACATCGCAATGGACGAGTTGAAAAAAACAATGAGTTTGGTGGATGTTTTAATCATCAACGACGAAGAAGCACGCCAACTTTCGCAAGAATATTCATTAGTAAAAGCAGCTAAAGTTATTCGTGCAATGGGACCAAAATTCTTGATTATCAAAAAAGGTGAGCACGGAGCATTGTTGTTCCACAACGAAGATATTTTCTTCGCGCCAGCATTGCCATTAGAAGATGTTTTTGATCCAACTGGTGCAGGTGATACATTTGCAGGTGGTTTTATGGGTTACATTGCAGCCACGGATGATTTTTCTTTCGAAAACATGAAAAGAGCAATCATTTCAGGTTCGGCTTTGGCATCTTTTTGTGTGGAAAAATTCGGTACAACGCGCTTAACAGAAATTACTTCAAATGACTTGAATCGCCGTGTAGAGAAATTTGTTTCTTTGGCGAATTTTGAAATGAATCAGCTAGTATAATTATGGAAAACAAAAACTTTCTTGAACAAATTAAGTCTTACTTAGAACAAGAAGATTTAATCGGAAGCGGACGTGAGATTTCAGCTTTAAAAACTTCTTTTGAAGATTACATGATTGAAGTTGAGCGCCTTGACCAAATTAAAAGAATGGAAGCAACAGATAAGGGAGAGACAGTAGAAAGTCCTGATTTTAAGTCTGAAAAAGAAGCTTTTTTCACAGTTTACAAAGATGTTCAAGAAAAAAGAAAAGCGCAAGTAGAATTAAAAAATGCGTTGGAAGCAGGAAATTTGAAGCAAAAGAAAGAATTGATTCTACGCTTTAAAGATTTGATTGAAAACGAGGAAAACATAGGAAATGCTTTTGCGACTCGTAAAGAAATTCACGAAACTTGGAAGAAAATCGGTGACATTCCTCGCGAAAAAAGAGACGAAATCCAAAAAGAATATTCGCGCTATGTGGAGATTTTTCACCACACAATTAACATCTACAAAGTTTTAAAAGAAAACGACTACAAGAAAAATAGTCAGTTGAAAGATGAAGTTATTTTCAAACTTAAAAATTTGAGAAATAGCTCCAAAAACGTCCGCGACATTGAAGCGACTCTTCGCACTTTACAAGACGAATGGGAAGGAATAGGCCCGGTTCAAAATGAGCAATGGGAAGAATTAAAAGCAAGTTATTGGGAGGCCGTAAAATCTGTTTACGAGAAAATCAATAATTTTTACGACGAACAACGTCACGTGCTTTTGGAAAACCTTCAAAAGAAACGTGAACTTGTCGCTGAATTGATCGAAGCTACAAGCAATTTTGAAGCAGCAAGTAAACAAAAAGATTGGGATGTAATTACTGAAAAAGTACTTGCTATTCAAGAGCGCTGGAAACACATTGGTTTTGGGCCGAAAAAGGAA
>RFNX01000013.1 GCA_009926905.1 Flavobacteriales bacterium | reverse complement strand
TGATTTAGATTTTGATGGTGAAATCTTGATTCGAAGAGAAATAAGCAAAGAAGGGAAATCTCGTGCTTTTATAAACGATTCGCCAGTTCAGTTAACGACTTTAAAAGGATTGGCAATTCAATTGGTACAAATTCATTCGCAGTACAACACCCTTGAATTGAAATCGAAAACGTATCAATTAGAAGTATTAGATATTCTGGCAGGTTTGGAAAAGGAACGTATTTCATTTGCTGGTGAATTTCGTAATTATCAGAAAAAACAACGTGAGCACAGAAATTTACAAGAAGAATTAGAACAAGCTCTTAAATCACAAGATTACAATCAATTTGTTTTAGATGAATTGTCATTATTAAATCTTTCTAAAATTGATTACGAACAATTAGAACGCGACTTAGAAAAGTTGGAACAATCTGAAAGTTTAAAATTGATTTTCGGAGAATTGGCTTCCGTTACTGAAGATAATGGTTTGTATGAAAACTTGTTACACATTCGAAGCTCTTTGGAAAAAGTAGCGCATTTGGATCAAGAAATTAAAGAAATAGCAAGCAGAACTTCTAGCGTTTTATTGGAATTAAAAGAACTGGCTAATGACGCCGTTTCCTATATAGAGACAAACGTTGGTAATAATGAATCGAAATACGAAATCACAGAAAAAGTTGATGCTTACAATCGTGTTTTGAATAAACATCGTTTGTCCAATCAAGAACAGTTAATTGCTTTAGAAGATGAAATTTCACAGCAAACTTCTTCAGTTGATCAGCTTCAAGAAAAAGGTGAATCAGTTACAAAACGATTTGCAAAAAGAAGCAACGCTACTTTCCAAAAAAGCTGCAGAAATGCACAAGAAAAGACAAGACGCAGTCAAAGGAATCATTCAATCTTTAAACACATTGTTGACAGATTTGAAACTTCCACACACGAAATTGGAAATCGAATTATCTCAAAGTGAAGAACTTAGTTCTTTTGGAAACACAAATGTCGCATTCTTATTTTCAGCTAATTTAGGAGTTGAACCGGTACCAATTGAACGTGCAGCAAGTGGAGGAGAACTGTCGCGATTGATGTTGGCATTGCAACAATTAATTTCTGAAAAACGTTCTTTACCAACGATTTTATTTGATGAAATAGACACAGGAGTTTCGGGGGATGTGGCTCAAAAAATGGGAAATCTTTTGAAAAAAATGGGTGAAAGAGTTCAATTGATTGCTATTTCACATTTACCGCAAGTGGCAGCAAAAGCAGCGCATCATTTTGTTGTGTCCAAAGAATTAATTGGTGAACGCATGAGTTCCAACGTAGTTGAACTCTCTCAAAATGAACGTTTAAGAGAAATTGCCCGATTGATGAGTGGTGAAGAAATTACAGATGCTGCTATTAAAAACGCAGAGAATTTAATGCTCAAATAATGAATTTTCAGTTTACTTTTCCAATTCCTGAAAGTGTAAATAAAATCAATTTTGGAATACCAATTATTTTCATCGGAAGTTGTTTTTCAGACGAAATTGGTGAAGAAGCTTCATTTAGTGGTTTGCAATCATTATCAAATCCATTTGGAACTTTGTTTCATCCTTTTGCGATTGGACAAGCTATTTTAGATAGTTTGAACGACGAACAAACATGTGAAATCGTTCAACAAGACGATGTTTATTTTCATTGGGGAAGCGCTGGAAAAGTTCACGGCTATTCAGAAAATGAGATTAAGAATTCTGTTAACGAAATTCGTAATCAGCTTAGAAGTCAATTAAAGCAAGCCTCTCACCTATTCATCACGTTTGGAACTGCAAAAGGATATCGTTTGAAAAGTTCACAAAAAATAGTAGCAAATTGTCACAAACAAGCTCCTTCTGATTTTGAAATTACTCATTCAAAAAGTGATGAAATCGTACTATTTTGGAAACCAATTTTACAACAACTTCGCGAATGGAATCCAGATTTAGAAATTGTTTTCACTGTAAGTCCTGTTC
>RFNX01000014.1 GCA_009926905.1 Flavobacteriales bacterium | reverse complement strand
AGAATGAGATCCTCCTGCTTCAAAATTCCCCATAACATCTTGCGTCATCGGTATAATTCGACTTCCTAAACCAAGTATTTCACCTTGTTTATTTTCAAAGTCTTGTTTTACCAACGCCCAACCAATTGAATTTGTCCCCAAATCCAGTCCCAATATCGTTTTTGATTCACTCATAAGTAGCAGTTTAAAAAGTTATTAAAAATACAAAAAATATTCGCGCGTAAAGCTACAGGTGTAACTTCGTAATCTATTTACGTTCAAAATAAATTTTCTGAAAATAAATTTTATTGAATTTGAAAAGGAATTGAAAAATAGTTTAGTTTTGTTGAACTGAAAGCAAATCACAATAAGGATTATTCCGTTGTGAAAACATTCAAAGCGGGGCAACTCGCTTTTTTTTTTGCCCTAACTATTTCACGAACTCCTTTGAAAATAGACATTGCGTGAGCTAAAACTTTCACCGCGCTAACTCCTTTATTATACATTATTTCAAAATTCAATTTTAAATCATACCATTTGTCAAGTTGTCCACCTTTTAAGTGTTGTGCTTGAAATTAGTATTTGTATTTTTTAATATGTGTTTTCCACGATAATTAAAAAAACTATAGTTACAATCCAACATCAATTCGCCACGGCGAACGATCCTGGAGGTACCACTGAAAGAAAAGCCAATCCGTTGTAAATCAATATTTTGGATTTTTTATTTCCCCACATGTTAAATAATATTGTTTGATTATGTTAAAAGCTAATCTTCTGTAATGATTGTTTTTTGTAAAACAACGGAAGTTGGAATTGTAATCATTTTGTTGTTTTTGTCGCGTATGTACATGAAAAAAGAACGAAATATCAATTAATTCTCCTTCAATATCATATTCTTTATCCATCACTCGAACTTGATGTCCAATTTTTAATGGATGATTGAAAAACAAAATCAAACTGGCTGTAATATTTGACAAAATGGACCATTGAGCAAAAAAAGCGATTCCTAAAACGGTCACAACGGAAGTCATAAAAACAATCAATTGTTCTCTTTGAATGTTCCAAATCGCAGCAAGTGCAATTAAAATAAAGATTGTTAGGAATAAATTGATGATTTTGTGTGTAATTCTTTTT
>RFNX01000015.1 GCA_009926905.1 Flavobacteriales bacterium | reverse complement strand
AGATTACGTTCATGGTGGATGATTATGCAAACATTGAATTTCTGAATAAAATTGCCATAAAATACCAACAAAAAGTAAATGTTTGTGTAGACATCGACATGAGTACGCAGTTTCCTGGGATTTATTTTGGAGTATATCGTTCGTCCTTGAAAAATGCAGCTGATTTATCAAAATTGATTGATGATTGCTCTAGTTTTACAACAATTAAATGGAAAGGATTAATGGGTTACGAAGCGCAGATTGCTGGCGTTGGCGACAAAGTCAAAGGTCAATCGCTCATGAATTCAATCATAAAATTTTTGAAAAAACGCTCGATTAAAACGATTGCTGAACGTCGTGCTTCTTGCCTAAAAGTCTTTGCTGCTAAAGGAATTCAATTGGATTTTGTGAACGGTGGAGGAACGGGCAGCATCGAAAGTACTTTGGAGGAATCGGGTGTAACTGAGATTACTGTTGGAAGTGGGTTTTACCAATCGCATTTATTTGATAATTACTCAAATTTTAAACACAAAGCGGCTGCAGCTTTTGCATTACAAATCGTGCGTCAACCTCAAAAAGATATGTTTACAGCTTTAGGTGGCGGTTACATTGCTTCGGGTGCAACAGATAAAAATAAAACGCCACAAGTATATTTACCAGAAGGCATGCAACTTATTGCAAATGAAGGCGCTGGTGAAGTGCAAACGCCTTTTGTCTACAAAGGAAATGAATCCTTGAAAATCGGTGATGTCGTATTTTTTCGTCATGCAAAAGCGGGCGAATTATGCGAACGTTTCAATGAATTAATATTGGTTAGAGAAAGTAAAATTGAAAAATCCGTTCCGACTTACAGGGGCGAACAAAAATGTTTTTTATAATGGAAAATTGGGCTGGAAATGTAAAATGGACACCACAAGAAGTGTTGTTACCGAAGTCGGAAGAGGAAATTTCTGACATCATTAAAACTGCTGTGAAATCTGGTAAAACGATTCGCTCAGTTGGTTCATATCACTCGTTTACACCTTTGGCTGCGACAAATAGTATTACAATGAGTTTGGACAATATGCAAGGTCTGATTTCAAAAGAAGCTGATAATCGTGCAGTCGCTTGGGCAGGAACAAAATTAAAAAGGCTAGGTGAGGAGTTGGCGGAAAATGGTTTGGCACAAGAAAATTTAGGTGATATTAACGTTCAAAGTTTGGCAGGTGCAATTTCAACAGGGACTCACGGTACAGGAATCACACTTGGAAGCGTAGGAACGCAAGTGGAAGAAATAACTTTTGTAAACGGATTGGGTGAAATTATTACTTTGAATGCCGATAATAATTATCATGAATTCAAATGTGCACAATTGTCGTTGGGAAGTTTGGGAGTTATCACACGTTTGAAAATACGTTGCAAAGAAGCTTACAACTTACAATTGGACATTCGCAAAGAGAAATTGAGCGATGTCTTAGCGAATTTAGATACCATCGTGAAAGAAAATCGTCACTTTGAATTTTACTCGATTCCAAATTCGCAATGGTCTCAAACAAAACGTTCGAACATCGTTGGGGAAAAAGCAGGTCACACCTCAAAATTCAGCGCATTTATCAACGATATCGTTTTGGAAAACTGGGCGTTACAACTTTGTGTTCCATTAATAAAGCGATTCCTTCGAGTTCAAAAACGATTTCAAATATTATTGGTTCTTTCATTTCAAACGAAATCAAAGTGCAGCAAAGCTACAAAGTTTTTAGTACGGTTCGCAATGTGAAATTCACAGAAATGGAATACAACATTCCCATTGAAAGCTATCAAGATGTGATGAAAGAAATGTTGAAATTGATTGAGAAAAACAATTATAAAATCAGCTTCCCACAAGAACACCGTTTTGTGCAAAAAGACGACATTTATTTAAGTCCAGCGTTTGAAAGAAATTCTGCTTACATCGCAAGTCACGTTTTTAAAGGTATGAACAACACGCGCTATTTCAAAGATTTAGAAGATTTATTTGTCGATTTCGGTGGTCGTCCACATTGGGGGAAAATGCATACACGCGATGTTGCTTTTTTCCAAAAAGCCTATCCGAAATTTGATGATTTCTTGCAAGTTAGAGCTAAACACGATCCGAATAATGTGTTCGTAAACGACCATTTGAAGAAAGTTTTTGGGGTTTGAAATTGTAATTGACCATTTTAATTTGATTTAGTTTTTTTAAGCAAAAAAAATACATTTTTCAAGATTTTCATTAAATC
>RFNX01000072.1 GCA_009926905.1 Flavobacteriales bacterium | reverse complement strand
GGTGAACATGTGCTTATCCACTTGCATCATGGTGGCGATCAAGACGCTATTCAATTGCTCGCTCGTGATCAAAACAACTCTTTGATTGGTTATCTGCATTTAGACACCACTGATTCTGTTGCCGGCCCAGCCGTTGAAGTTGCCGTTGAACCAGAGGCACGTGGACAGGGACTGGGTAGCGCGTTAGTGAAAACTGCCGAGACTTTAACCGGTGGCCAACCAATTCGGCTTTGGGCGCATGGATTAAATGGCACTGCGCATTTTCTGGCGCATGCACTTGGTTATGCCAAAGTTCGCGAGCTGTGGCAGATGCGTCGATCGTTATTCACCTCGGTTGATGCCTGCGTATTACCAGATGGAATTAAAATTCGTAATTTTGTTGTTGGTCAGGATGAGAGTGCATGGCTCGAAGCAAATGCAGAAATTTTTGCGCTTCATCCAGACCAAGGATCATGGACTAATGATGATCTGCAAATACGTATCGGTGAATCCTGGTTTGACCCTGCAGGATTTTTTTTGGCCACTGATGTCAACGGCAACATAGTTGGATTTAACTGGACAAAAATTCATGGTGGCCACAAACATGGCGATCATCAACATCCCGAAATTGGTGAGCTTTACGTAATTGGGGTGTTGCCGACTGCTACCGGCAGTGGACTTGGCCGAGCGTTAACTATTCGTGGACTTGAATATCTGCGCGATCATGGATTACCTGCCGTGATGCTTTATGTTGAAGCGCAAAACGAGAGGGCGATAAAGCTTTACAAATCTGTTGGCTTTAGTCATTGGGATACCGACATCATGTTTCGGGAAAAGTAAATTACTCAATAATTAATTTTGAGCCACTTGCAAATTCAATGCGATGGCCTTCAACAAAGAGCCAAGCAGATTGCCGACCTTTAACTTCCCATTCGTAAGGCCCACCAACGATGGCAGTATCTTCATCAATGCCCACGACCGTAACACCTTTTGGCACATTCATGAATCGTGCAAAAAAATCTGGCACATGAGCAAACATGCGATCAAAATGTGGCAGAACCCGGATGTGTGGAAGTGCGCCTAAACCTTGAGTGGGTGCATGACCTGTTAAGCGCAGCCCAGGAATGTGGTCGGCTAATGCCATTGCACCAGCGCTGCACCCAGCGAGCGCTGCCCCATTTCGCCAAGCGGAATCAATGGCTTTCCAAAGCAAAGTGTCGCGCAAAGTATTGGCAA
>RFNX01000016.1 GCA_009926905.1 Flavobacteriales bacterium | reverse complement strand
TTCTTTACCTGTACCACTTGCACCTAAAATCAAAACAGTCACCTCATCGGTTAAGGCTACTTTTCTAGCGTTTTCATAAATTCGTTCAATGGCTGGCGTAATCAAAAAGCGGTCAGATACGGCTACTTTTTTTACTTCTTGTTGGTGATACAAAGCCGTTAAACCAATTGCAGAACGTTCCAATTGAATTTTTATCAATTCTGGCTTGTCTTTTTTGGAAGTATATTTTGCAGGTCGCGTTTGAAAAAGTGTTGTTTTCAAATTTAGACTCATGTGCGCTAAATACCATACAACTTGCATTGAAGGTGTCCCAGGTGAAACAAAAATATCAATTTCATCGTCTTTCAATTCCGCCAAAAAAGGATGAATCTTCGATTGAATTTCAGAATGATCAATTGGATCGTGCACATCTAAATAGCGAATTTCAACGTTTCGTTCTGGATAATTTTTAAGCAAAAAAGTTCGCAAATGCAACGCTCGAATGTCTTCCTCTTTTTCAGTGGAAAGTAAAATGTGTTTCTCGTGTTTGTAGAAATATTTGTGATAGGATGCAGTTGGACCATCTTCTAAGACTTGACCATTTGCAAAATCATGGTTATAAGCATGCCACGAAACGAGAACTTTCATTTTATTGATTTTAGAATAAAAGTATCAGTTTTTGACAAAAAGAATGCTAATTTGATAATCTTATTAGCGATTTTTCTACAAATGTAAAGATTTAGCATTGAGGACAAATGATTTGCAACTTGCGAAACAATTTCAATCGAAAATTCATTAATTAGCTATCTGCAAGTTAATCAAGAAGAGATAATATAGCAAGTAGAATTTAAGCTGCAATTAATTGCCTATCCTACTTGAATTAAAAGATGATAAAATTTATTCATACGTCACCCCAAAAAAGTGATTCAGGATTTCAATATGATTTCGAAGGAGAATTGACAGAATAAAAAAACTTAAAATTGAAGGCTTCTTGAGATAATTCAAAACAAATTATTTCAGAGCTAAATTCAGAAATCAAAAAATTTACATTAGCTTTAAATATGAATCTTTCTTTTTCATTAATCAAAGCATAAAATACACGTATGAAAGACATTATTTGCCCAAGTTGCAAAAAAGCATTTAAAGTAGATGAAGCTGGATTTGCCGATATTCTTAAACAAGTGCGCGACCAACAATTTGAGGAAGAGCTGAAAGCGAGGTTAAATCTTGCTGAAAAAGAGAAAGAAAGCGCTGTAAAATTAGCGGAAGCCAACTTGAAAAACGCATTGCAGGACGAACTTACGAAAAGAGACAAAGAAATTGCTGAACTGAAAATGAAAAACGATTTGGTTTTGGTTGAGAAATTGGCAGAAAAAGAACGAGAATTGGCCACTCAATTGACTCAAAAAGAAAAGGAAATTGCAGAGATGAAAGCAAAAATCGAAAAGTCGGTTTTAGAAC
>RFNX01000017.1 GCA_009926905.1 Flavobacteriales bacterium | reverse complement strand
CTTTTAGGGTATTGGTTTAGCATTTGACGATGCAAATGAAACACACAAATTATGGACTTAAACAAATTCACAACCAAAGCACAGGAAGCAATTCAGCAAGCACAAAATTTGGCTGAAGCGAATGGAAATCAAAGCATAGAAACAGGACATTTACTGAAAGGAATCTTTTTGGTAGATCAAGAAGTTACCCCGTATTTATTGGGAAAATTAAACGTTAATCCGAAGATTGTCGAGGCAACTGTCGATCGAATCATTGAATCGTATCCGAAAGTTTCAGGTGGACAAATCTACCTTTCGCAAGCTTGTAACCGCGTGTTGCAATATGCCTTGAGCGAACTTAAAAACTTCGGTGATGAATTCGTTTCATTAGAATTGTTATTGTATGCTTTATTAGATGCAACGGACAGTACAGGGAAATTACTGAAAGACAATAAAATCACAAAATCTACTTTAAAAGATGCCATTATGGACTTGCGAAAAGGACAAAAAGTAACATCAGCAGGGCAAGAAGGAACCTATAAATCGCTCGAGAAATACGCGAAAAATCTAAACGAATTGGCTTCCGCTGGAAAATTAGACCCAGTGATTGGACGCGACGATGAAATCAGAAGAGTTCTACAAATTCTAACGCGTAGAACGAAAAATAATCCGATTTTAATTGGTGAACCGGGCGTTGGTAAAACAGCAATCGCAGAAGGTCTCGCACACCGAATCGTGGATGGCGACGTTCCAGAAAACCTGAAAACGAAAATCGTTTATTCCTTAGATATGGGCGCTTTGATTGCTGGTGCGAAATACAAAGGAGAATTTGAAGAACGCTTGAAATCAGTGGTGAAAGAAGTCATCGCTGCGGAAGGAGAAATCATTTTATTCATCGACGAAATTCACACATTGGTTGGTGCTGGTGGCGGAGGAGAAGGTGCAATGGATGCTGCGAATATTTTGAAACCAGCTTTGGCTCGTGGCGAATTGAGAGCAGTGGGCGCAACAACTTTGAACGAATACCAAAAATATTTCGAGAAGGATAAAGCCTTAGTGCGTCGTTTTCAAACGGTTTTAGTGGACGAACCAACCACAGAAGACGCGATTTCGATTCTACGTGGAATCAAAGATAAATACGAGAATCACCACAAAGTCATCATCAAAGATGCAGCGATTATTGCCGCAGTGGAATTGTCGCAACGCTACATCACCGACCGTCATTTACCCGATAAAGCGATTGACTTAATCGACGAGGCAGCTTCAAAATTGCGTATGGAAATCAATTCAAAACCTGAAGAATTGGACGAAATCGAACGTAAAATAATGCAGTTGGAAATCGAACGTGCGGCTTTGAAACGCGAAAA
>RFNX01000018.1 GCA_009926905.1 Flavobacteriales bacterium | reverse complement strand
CGGCAAGAATATGGGGTGGCTAAGCAGGTCAAAGCGGTACTTCGCCCTTCTAAGGCCGCCGAATTGGAAGCTCGCGAATGATTGACACAAAATTGATCAGCGAACTTCAAGGTCTGGTTGATCATGGGGTTAAGTCCCCCATTACAAGCCCGCTAAAAATATACTCCCACCTGCGGACTTCAAAGCCATACCAGCACTGGAGTGAAGCCCGCCGAATATCTGGTACGTCTAAAGACGTTATGCCCGCTAAGGCGGGCTATACGTCCCGCCTCCTCCTGTGCATCAATTTAATTACTTATAAGAGGTAAGCGACAAATCAAATGTGCCAGTGAACAACATGGATTTTTAAAACTGCAGCCCACTAGAAAGAAGATATGCCATTACCCAATATACGAAACCACCAATCTTTACAATGTAAAGCCAAAGCAAAACACACTGGTGTTCAATGCCAAAACCCCGCAGCGTTTGGGCTAACAGTGTGTCGATTTCATGGAGCACGACGTCCCGCCTCAATCCTTAGGGGCGCTAACCATCCAAATTTTCAACATGGCCAAGAAACCCTACAGGCCAAGGCCAAGCGAAGTGCTGGCTTAACGAAATTACGTCGTATTGAAGAATTAATGCTAAGTACGGAGCTTTTTGATCTAAAACGCTCACCAGGACGCAAGCCAAGTGGCTATAAATAACCTAGGTTCGACGTTTGGGAAGTCCAAGAGGCATTTCAATACCCTTGAATGGATAAGGACCAAGTCCCGCCTCGTACTGCTTAATTTTCTCAATTAATTCTTGGGAGTAAATTGGGTGCGCAACACAAGTCCCTGTTTCCCATGCTCGATCAATTTCATTATTTGATAAGCAAAGTTTTACTTCTTTCTTGCACTGATTACAAAAACGAATTTTGGGGTCTTGTGTCTCATCAAGTAAATCCCAGTCAAAATCGCACTTGTACTCGAATTTGCAATTAATTATCGAGTTAATGAGCATTTAGAACACAATTAGGCTAATAAATTAAAAATGAAATATACAACCAAACTTAGCAATACTTGCCCTAAAAATATTAACTGATGGGTCTGTAAAATCGAAATCGCCCATCATACTTGAAAACTTTTTTACACAACTTTTAATTTCTGATTCGTTATCCATATTACAAAACTCAGTAACCACCTGCGACGCGAAAGTTACTGTGTTTTCCTGCTTATTACTTATTTTCATATTTCTTTGG
>RFNX01000020.1 GCA_009926905.1 Flavobacteriales bacterium | reverse complement strand
GCAAACCCAACTGCAGTTCCTTGCCAAATGTAATTCGCGATTTTATTTTTAAAAGTAAACCAATTTGTAACCGTTTGATTGAAAAGAAAAATTCCAACCATTGCCAAATAGGATAGTTGAAAACCAATATCAAACAAGAACATCGGTTGAAATAACAGGAGAATAAAAGCTGTAAAAAACAAATTATTCATTGCATTGTAGTTCTTTCCAAAAAGTTGCGAAACTGTTAGAACAGAGAACATAAAAACTGCTCGAATTACACTTGGTGAAAAACCTGTTAAAAGCGCATAAATCCAAAGTATAACTACAATTGTCAGAATAGCGCTTTTTCGAGAAATGTATTTTGAAAACAATTTAGCAAACTCTAAAAATAGTTGCAAAATCAAACCAATATGCAAACCTGAAACAGCCAAAACGTGCATTGCTCCTGTAGCCGTGAAAGAGTTTCTTGTTTCACCATCTAAAAGTGATTTATCTCCTAATACGAGCGCTTTTGCAATTGCTAGTTCTGTTCCTGAAAGATGATTTTCTAACGCTTTTGAAAAATTAGATGAAAGCGAATTCATAAACCTTTCAAACCATGAGCTTTCCAATTTGTCAAGGTATTTGAAATCGTCGTTTTGAAAGAAACACATTTCTCGAACGCCTTTTCCTTCCCAATACAATTTCATATCAAAATCACCCGGATTGTTTTTGTTTAAAATTGGAGAAAGACTTGTCGAAACAAAAAGCACATCATTTACATGAATGTTGTTTTGAGTTTGAGCAAAAAACAAGATTTTTTTTCGAGTTGGGGTTAATGAGCCGTTTTCTGCTGTTTTGCAAACTTGCGCAACTCCTTTTGACCATTGTTCTTTTTGCTGAAATTCATCAATTCGAAGGATGACGTTCGAGCTTTTTGATTTTTCCAAAGGTTCAAAATTTTGGTCGTAAAATCGATTCAAAGTAAGTGCACCTATGCAGAAAAATGTCAGACCAATAAATAAAAAGTATAGGTATTGCAGTTGTTTTTTAAAGTTTAAATAAATCAGTAAACTAAGTATGGATAGCGCAGCTGAAATTTCAATTATTTGCCAAATGGGATGAAAGTAATAACTGAAAATTCCAGCCGCGAAAAAGCAGAATATATAAACGAATGGATATTTGTAAAATACAGGAACTATTTTCATATATCAGAAGAATAATTACCTCGGTCGTACTTTACACGCTCCTCCTTCAGTAATTTTCTCAACACATCATTCACACTTTCTTCTTCACCTGAGAAATACGTTTTCAACTCTTGAATACTTGTAGGTTGTTTCAGTTTATCAATTAAATTCTGCTCCGTAATTTTTATGGTATTTTGTTCTTCAATACAACTATCACATTTGCCACATTTTTCACTCATTTG
>RFNX01000428.1 GCA_009926905.1 Flavobacteriales bacterium | reverse complement strand
GGCACATATGACTTGACAGTAACGGATGCAGGATCATGTACATCTGTTGCAGTAACTTATACCATCAATTTAGTTCCGGTTATACCAAGTTCCCCAATAGTTGGAACAATCACTCAACCAACCTGTACAACCCCAACAGGAAGTGTTGAATTAAGTGGTTTACCAAGTGGTAACTGGACAATTAATTCAGTTAATGTAGCAGGCAATACAGCAACAACTACTATCACAGGTTTAGTGCCAAATACTTACAGCTTCACAGTAACAGATGCAAATGGTTGTATATCAATCGCAACAGCGAACGTAATTATTGATGCTGTACCAAGTGTAACCCCAATCTTCCAAACCCCTATAGTTTGTGCTAATTCACCAGTTCCTACATTACACACGTCTTCAGACAATGGAATTACAGGAACATGGTCGCCTTCGGTAATTGATTTAACACAAAGTACAGTTTATGTATTTACTCCTAATGCCGGACAATGCGCAACAACACAAACGTTGAATCTATCTTATTCATTTAGTTCAAGTAGTAATACGAGAGATACAGTTTGTGCTTCTTATTCATTCCCATATATTTGGAATGGATTATCATTTTACACAAATGGAAGTAGTCAAAATTTTGTGACAACAAACGCAGCAGGTTGTGATTCAGTAGCAGCATTCACCTTGGTTGTATTACCAAGCTTAACAAGTACAACAAACATAACAGTTTGTCAAGACGCTTTAGATGCAGGTATACTATGGAATGGTTTAACTATTACAGCTGCAGGTTCACATCAAGGTCCTACTTTACCAGCTTTAGGAATAGCTGGTTGTGATTCCATTCCGACTTTAGTGGTAACAGTTTCACCAGTAATAACTTCAAACACAAACATTACTATATGTCAAAATCAGTTAGCAACATTTAATTGGAACAGTATACCAATAACTGGATCAGGAACATACACATATCAAACACAAAGTGTATTTGGAAGTTGTGACTCAATAGCAACATTAAATTTGACTATAGTTCCACAAGCAACAAGCACAACTAACCTAGCAATTTGCCATGATCAATTACCATATTCATGGAATGGTTTAATATTTAATGCTGCTGGAACCCAAACAGCTACATTACCAACTTCAAGTCCTTTTAACTGTGATTCATTGGCAACATTGGTTCTAACGATTAAACCAGTACTAACAAGTACATTAGATACTACGATTTGTGCAAATCAATTGGCAACGTTTACATGGGGCGGATTACCACCATCAACATTTATTAACGTACCATTCCAGACAATATCAACTTCGTTAACAAGTTTAGTAACTTTGTGTGATTCAATTGCAAGCATCAATTTAACAATAATTCCAGCAGTAACAGGAACGGATGTTATATCTTCTTGTACAGCGATCACATGGATTGATGGAAACGTTT
>RFNX01000022.1 GCA_009926905.1 Flavobacteriales bacterium | reverse complement strand
CTCTTACAGTGTGCGCTTTTGATATAGCCAGCGCAATGACCATATCTTGCGGCGTCATTGCGTTGAAGAAATCGGTCTCCTCATCAACGTTACTCACGATGATAGTTGGCGTAAGACCAGCATCCTCTAAGAGCGTGCGGCGCGACTTTGACTGGGAGGCAAGAACGATACGTGGCATTATCTAGACTTCCGTGCGCCAAATTTAGATTGATGAGGGAGAGGTTGGCGAAGTTGCGCAACCCCAAAAGCGCTTCTTTTAATGACCGGTTTTAACTCGACTGCTTTATGGTTGGCCAGAACTGCCTGAAGCGCGAGAAGTTCTTCGGGCGTTGGGTTACCCGATGTGACAGAAAATTTCATTCTTAGAGTGGAATATTTCCATGCTTACGAGCCGGCAAAGTATCTCTCTTGGTCTTTAAAGTGCGGAATGCCTTGGTGATGTACTGGCGGGAATCTTCAGGTTCAATCACACTGTCAATTGTTCCGCGCTCTGCAGCGAGATAAGGATTTGAGAACTTTTCTGTGTATTCAGTAATAAGTTCAGCTCTCTTTGCATTTTGGTCTTTTGCCTCAGCCAAATCTTTTCTGTACAGAATATTTACTGCACCTTGTGCACCCATCACTGCAATTTCTGCAGTTGGCCAGGCAAAGTTAATATCACTACCTAGGTACTTTGATCCCATAACGATAAATGCACCACCATAGGCTTTGCGAGTAATGAGAGTTACAAGTGGCACAGAAGCTTCAGCATATGCGTAGAGCAACTTAGCTCCGCGACGAATGATTCCATTCCATTCTTGTTCTGTTCCAGGCATAAACCCGGGCACATCTACCAGAGTAAGAATTGGAATACTAAATGCATCACAGAATCGTAAGAAACGTGCAGCTTTTTCAGATGAATTTATATCTAGCGTTCCGGCTAGTTGTGACGGCTGGTTGGCAATGACTCCAACTGATTGTCCTTCAATACGTGCAAACCCTACGACAATATTTGGCGCATACAGAGCGTGTACTTCTAGGAATTCGCCTTCATCAACAATGGCATGAATTAAATTCTTCATGTCATAAGGCTGGTTAGGACTATCCGGAATCAATGTATTAAGGGCTGTATCGGTAGAGCTCTTGTCAAGATTTTGTGTTGGTGGCAGAACAGGAGAGCCATCCATATTATTTGAAGGAAGATAAGACAGGAGTGCTTTCACATAATCAATAGCATCAGCTTCAGAATCTGCTAAGTAATGGGCATTTCCTGACTTTGTATTGTGAGTAAGTGCTCCACCGAGTTCTTCCATTCCAACATCTTCACCGGTGACAGTCTTAATAACATCCGGTCCGGTAATAAACATATTCGAAGTTTCATTGACCATCACTGTGAAGTCAGTAAGTGCAGGAGAATAAGCAGAACCACCAGCACATGGGCCGAGAATTAATG
>RFNX01000216.1 GCA_009926905.1 Flavobacteriales bacterium | reverse complement strand
CTTTAAATCGATCGCGTTTCCCGAATTTAGTAAATTGTTCTTTCAGGAATCGTGCTTCTTTTTGTTCAATTGTTGAAAAATACAGGAATGTTGATAAGATTGAATAAATTGGTAAAACAACTAAAACTGTTGCGAGGTAAACAATTTGACGCACAATGTTTGACCAAAAGACTCCATTCGAACCGTAGGTGTCAGAAATTTTAGCAACGAAATCTGATAACATATCCAATAAATCTGGAACTGGAGGTTCGGTATAAATGTTAGAATAAACAACACTAAAAACCAAAGCGATTGGTTGAACAAAAATCGCAACTGCTAAACCAAATAGTAAAAAAGTAACAAGTGATGGGAAATAACTTGAACTTGCGAGTTTGATTGATTTGAATATTTTGCTAAAAACTTTTCCTTCACCGAAGACAGCAGCTGGAATTGCAAACTGAAAAAAAGGTAAAATGGCTATATAAACCAATAAAAAATTCCAAGGTAAAAGAAAAATAGGAACTGCTACAAGTGATGAGCCGACTACAATTGCAAAAAACTTACTTTTTAAGAAAGCAAAAAAACTAATTTTTGTATGAGTAGCAATTGTAAATGAATGCAGTACAAATGCATTGATCAATGCAAACAATAATAACCAAGAAAAGAAAGAAATAAAATCCCAATAGAAATTGAACCCATAACCAAAAATAAATTCCAATTGACCTGCCCAGTCGTACCAGTAATTCATCATCTGATCTTCAGGTCTGATATAATCACGGTAAAAAATCAATCCACATGCTATTGGGAAAATGAATACGAACAATGGTGAAATGAACTTTGAAAAATAATGTTGGTAGTAAAGAATTGTTTCACGAATAATATCACTAAGCTTTTTGACTTCGGTTATTATTGGAGTATATTCTCTTGATAGTGTAGAGTCTTCCGTTTTATTCAATTTTTCAGGGTGTCGTTTTGCAATATAAAAAGGAAAAACTACAAAGCAAAAAATCATTAATGCAAAAGAAAAGGCGATTATTGCCCACTTACTCCAATCAGGTAAAGTATCATAGTTGTGCGTTACAAAACTTTCCAAAAATCCTGCAGCAATAATAAATGGAACTAACATTAGCATTATTTTCAATCCTCTTCTCATCGAAGACTTCATGGATTGAAAACGCGTATAAGTTCCCGGAAAAAGCAAACCATTACCTGCCGTTATTCCCGCTCCACCAGCTAAAACTATCGCAGAAATCTCGAATGAACCATGAATCCAAATACCAAGAAAGCTTGTAATAAATAATCCCTTTGTGTAGAAGTAATATTGAAATGCACCCAACATGACACCATTGCTAAACAAAAGCAAATGTGTTCCAACGGTAAAGAAAAATCCAACGAAAAATGTTAAGAAGGAGACTTTGAGATTATTGGTTGTTATCTCAATAAACATACTTAACTGATCAGTTGAATCATAAATTCCTAAAGGATTTCCAGCTTCGATATTTTGAATAGTTGTGTCTACGTAAAAATCTCCCATGACAATCCTTGGGAAATCTACATTAATGTAAGTTGAAATTACACCAATTGCAACATAAACAAGAAATGCGATTAATGCGGTAAGCATGGTTCTTCTTGATCTATATATTTCAAGAGGCATTGTAATTGCCGAATCGCGAATTAAATTCTTTAGTTTATCTTTTTTAAATCTATTTACCCCAACAAATACTTTCTGTGCTAATTGATTTAAATAGACTCGAACAGTACGACGTAAATAATGCGTTTGTGCGTAACCTAAATCGTCTGTAATGTCGACGTACAAATTACTCAATTCTTCAGGATTAGAATTAGTAGAATCATTCAATTTCTCGAATCGTTCCCATTTTTCTTTATTCTGATTGATGAATTGAGTTTCCTTCATTGTAAAGTAAAAATAGCAAAAAAGGGATTGCTAATATC
>RFNX01000301.1 GCA_009926905.1 Flavobacteriales bacterium | reverse complement strand
CCTTTTCCATCACCGATTGCTGTCACATTCACTTCGTTTCCGCTCACAAATTCTTGTACAATGATTGGCAATCCCCATTTCGCACTGATTTTATGGAAATAATTGACTGCTTGTTCAGGCGTAGCGGCTATCGAAGCATCATAATATTTCCCTTTGATTACTAATGGATAGGTGAATTCATTTTTCAAAGAATTGATTTCTTGAGGAGTAAAAATCATTTTGCTAAAAGGAACCTTGACTTCGTTCTACTCCAAAATTGTACAATACAGATTTGTGTCGCGATTCAAATTGCTCTTGCGTTGGCAAACACGTTTCAATTCCGAAATCAGCTTTTAATTGATTGGCTAATTTGATGAAGCTGTGAAGTTCCGCATCGAAATTTGGAATAATCACATCAATTGCTTCCATGTCGTGGATGTAGCGCAGTCTTTCTAATAAAGTTGAAGTGCCAGAAGAAGGTAAAGGAATAGAGTATGATTTATCAACTAAATCTCTCATGTACAAGCCTGGTTCAAGGTTTTCATAAGAAAGACCGATAATTCTTACATCAAAAAACTCACTTTCTTTCAAAGCTCGAATGACAGGGATACCTGGTCCAGGACTGTCAATGTTGTTCAGTCCAGAAACTGCAACTGTAATTTTTCTTTTACTCATGATTACTCATTCAAAAGTTGGTAATTCTGTAACATCAAGAAAAAATCACCTAAATCTTTTTCCAATGTTGAAGCATCGATTTGGAAAGTCTTTGTCAATTCCGAAATAATTTCTTCTTTGCTGCTTCCGTCTTTCAGATGTCGAATAATTTCTGAACCAACCGCGTTGGTTGAAAACGAATCTCCGTTGGATGGATTAAAAATAAATCCCGATTCGCTAATGGCAATGTTCTTATTGATTTTCATAACCTGTGTTTTTTTATCAAATGAAAAAAGAATTTGAAAACGCGCCAAAACTTATCGGCAAAACACAAAAAAGTATCGGAGTTTGAAATAAAAATTGCTTAATATCCTTCTTTTAAATACATTTTAAAGAAATCGGCTTCGTAGCTTTTACCAATAGGAATTTCACTAAAACCTAGATCAATCATTTTACCACGAACAGATTGTATTTTGTGAATCGGAACGACGAACGACCTGTGGACGCGAATGAATTTTTCAGATGGAAGCTTACTTTGAAGTGTTTTCATGGACATTAAAGTCAAGATTGGTTTTTTTCCAAGTAAATGAATTTTGATGTAATCATCAAGAGTTTCGAAATAATTTATTTCAGAATGTGCTATTTTCACC
>RFNX01000595.1 GCA_009926905.1 Flavobacteriales bacterium | reverse complement strand
TGTTTCCACCTGTAGCGCTGATGTTATTTTCGTCACATCCACCTTCCTTTTCACATGAATTGAAAGTGATTAATGAACCAATCGCTAAGAAAGATCCCATTAAAAATAGATTAATTTTATTCATTTTATAGTTGATTATATTTGTATTACTTGTTTAAAGACCTATTGTAGGGTGATAATATTTACTTTATTCAATTTATTCTTCCGATTCATTTTTTAAAGTCATCAGAAGTGCATAGGCTCCATCTGTAACGATTTGCTGATTGTTAAATTTCTCTTTATTCACAACTTCCACCCATCCATTTTCTGAATTTCCTAATTTAACTTCTCGCATTTCAAAAGTGTTTTTCGCAGTTTTAATAAATAAATAATTGGCGCCTTCGAAATTGACAACTGACTTTTCTTCAACGGCTAAAGACAATAGATTCTTCAACTCAATCTCAGCATTCATATACATTCCAGGCAAAAGTGTTTTATCATATTTCTCAAAATGACAATGAACTTCAGCCGTTCGATCCGAAGTTATGTCTTGACTTATTAGAATGATTTCACACTTGAATTTTTTATCAGGTTGACTATTCGAATAAGCATATAACTTTTGACCTACCGTTAACTGAATCAGATCTTTCTCAAACACTTTTAAATTCAAATGAATGTCTCTTGGGTCAACTAATTCAAACAAAACATCCGTTGGATTTACATACTTTCCAATATTGAAATTAACTTTAGAAACAAAGCCATCAAAAGGAGCCGTTAAGCGAATGTTTTTTGATAAGTTATTCTCATTCAATGTGTTTGGATTAATGTTTATCAATCTTAATTTTTCAGCCAAAGCGCTCAATGTAATTTTCATCGATTGATACTCTGAACGCGCTTGTTGAAACGATTTATCACTACTCGCTTTACTTTGGTTCAAATCTTTTTGACGCTTGAAATCCAATTCTGCTAATTCCAATTTTGATTTTGTAATTAAGTAATCTTGTTGCAACTGAATGTATTGTTGATCTTGAAGCACCGCAATCACTTCTCCTTTATTCAGATGCATGCCTGGCAGCAATTTTGTGCTTTCCAAATAACCACCCAATGGCACACTCACAGAAACCAAATTTTGAGGCGGAACATCAATTTTACCATTCACTTTAATGGTACTGGAAATTAGTTTTTCTTCCAATTTTCCTGTTGCTATTTTTGCAGATTCAAATTGCGCATCGTTTAAAGTAACTGAATTGAGAACTTTTGTCTCCGCATTTGGATCTGTTGTTTCAGAATTGCTACAAGCTGCAACAACTCCTAATATTATGATAAAAATAAGTTTCTTCATTGTGTCTTATTTATTGATTAAAAAATTGATTTGGATGCAATTATCGTTGAATTCCTTCAGTGCATCCATGTAATTACTTTTTATTTGAAGTGCTTGATTGTGCAACATTGTCCATTCCAAATAATTGATTTCACCTGCTGTAAATTGTTGTAATGCAGTATTGTAAATTAAAGTTGCATTTGGAAGTTGCGTATTCTCAAAATAGCTTAGTAATTCTAAATTATTATCGTGTTTAGCTAAAGCAGATTGCAATTCTGTTGAAAGTTGAAGCTTTCCATATTCCAATTCATTTTCACCAATCAAAACAGCTTCATTTGCAGCATTAATTCTTGCTTTTTGAGCCTTGTAAAACAATGGCACCCCTACCCCAATTTGTCCGCCGTTGAAACGATTTCGAGCATTGTACAAAACATCATCAGCGCCAATTCCGCGAATACTTTGATTGAAATAACCTAAAGTAATATCAGGTAACAATTTCGATTTTTCTAATTGTTTATTCGCATTTGCAATGACAACTTGTTGCTCCAATAATTTGATATTCGGATGATTTGAAACATCACCAATTATTGCTGAAAGCGGCACTTTAAAATCTTCTGATTTCGGCTCCAATTTTGTGGTAGTATTTAGTAATAACTGAAACTGTAACTGACTTATTTCTATATCCGATTGCAACATTTTTAATTGTAAACGAATGGTTCCACGCTGTGATTCAGCAGACGTTTTCTCCAAAATTGTTGTTTCACCTTTTTCAAATCTTAAGTTTGCTTTCGCAATAAATTCTGTAAATAAACTATCTGCTTGGAGCAACATTTTCTCTTTTTCCTTCAGAATTATCAAGTGATAGAAGACACCTGAAACAGCTTTTTTTGTTTCCAATTCTGAGATTGAAACGGACAAAACAGAAGCATTCCAATTTTCATTCAGCAATTTCTTTTGATTTGAATAAATAGTTGGAAAACTAAACGATTGGGAAATACTCAATTTCGTATCAAAATAATTACTGTTTATTTGACCAATTTCTGCCAACACATTTCCTTGAGGCAAATCGTAAGCTGTTCCTTTCAGCTTATTTTGATATTCCGCAACTAATAATTTATTCTTAATCGTAAGATTGTTTTTCAATGCCATATCAACTGCTTCATCGAAAGAAATTGATTGCGCATTGAGAGAAAAAGTACCAATTGAAAACAAAGTAATGATGAGCAAGGTTTTATTCACTTTCAATTTTTTATTATCCGTCCCTTCAAAAACGACATAAAG
>RFNX01000021.1 GCA_009926905.1 Flavobacteriales bacterium | reverse complement strand
GAAATATGTGTTGCCATTTTTAGTAGTTGGAAGCATCATTTTTGCCTTCACGAATTACAAAAACGATACAATGAATTTCCTGACCAATAAAGCACAATTGAAGGAAACAAAAGACTTAATAATTGATTTAAGTGAAAAAGAATCAAAGGAATTAAAAGCAAATATTGCGGCAATTGATCACGAAGGTTTGAATCGTGTTGGTTCCGATTTGTTGGCATATTTTGAACAAGCCCCAAAAGTTGATTTGGAAACATCTTTACGAGGAATTGATAGCCGAATAAAAGCTGAAAACGTTTCAGAATTGGACGAAAAAACAAAGAAACGCTTGGTGCATTTTTTAGAAGGTTACGACGAAAAAGGCTTCAGTTTGATGAACAAAGACTTGGGAATGTACTATGCGCAAGGTCCGAAATTGTCCATTAAAAAAGCAATTGCAGCTTTAGGAATCAAAGAGAATCGACTTTACAACAGCGGTTTCGGTTTATTTGCACACAAAGTTCCAACATGGATTTTCTTGATTTTTACTTTGTTTATAACAGTTGTAACCGTTCGTGAAAATTACTCGTTGATTCCACTTTTAGGTTTATTGTCTTGCTTGTACATGATGAGCCAAGTAGAATTGAAAAATTGGGTGGCTTTTGTGATTTGGTTGGTAATCGGTTTGGTAATTTATTTCAGCTATGGACGAAAACACTCGAAGTTGAATTCAATGAAATCCTAGAGGATAAAATTTATGAAATGGCTTATTTTATTTTTTCTAACATCAACACTTAATATAAGTTTTGCTTGCCTTTCTGCAACTCAAAATAGAATTTATCCACTTGGAAGTTGTCCAAAAGGATTAGTTGTCGTTGAAACAAGATTGGTACGCACAGAGAAAAAAAATCATCGAGATGAAAGAATAGAAATAGTTCCAGTTTGGTTTGGCGTTAGTTATTTCAAAACTTATGACAAAAATTATTTGGTGATTGAGGAAAAAGTGATTGATACGTTGAAACTTTTCCTTGATAAAGATTATGAAATAACTATTGAACAAACTTTTTTGAAAGGACAAGAATTTGCTAAGAATGTTGTTGGTTTTCAGTCTGCAACATTACTTTCAATTCAAAAATGCAATTTTCAGTTTAATTGTTACAACTCAAACTTGGATTTTGACAGCTTGAATAACACATCTTATATAAAATTTGACAATGAAAAAATAAATATTTCAATGTTAAATGATACAACAATGAACTCATTATCTTTTGATTTTCTTCAGCATCTTAAAGGATTTGATGATATAATTATTGATGCAAAGTTATTTCGTTCAATTTTAGGTATTGCTTCCATTCGTGAATATCAGATTGGAACAGAGAAATTATTAGTATATCATCTTGGAAATAGAGATGATATTCATGTTATTGAAGATAATTCAAAAAAAGAGAAAATTCCGAAATTCGATTTAAAAAGGATTACTTATCCTGAAAATGTAAATTACCATTCAGATAATTTTGATTTTTGGTTTTATCACAGAGAAAAAAAATGATTTGTATTTAATAAATTCGAAAATTTGGTAACTACTATGCATAATTTACATCCGTTCGCAATTCGCAATTCTGTCGTTCGCAATTAATAAGCTTTCTGTACTTCCATTTTCAAATTTTCAAATAATCTCATTTTCAAATTGCTAATTCGCAATTTCTCTTTCTATTCCCAAAATCAAATTATGAATGATCTTTATATGGATTTCTTGAGCGCGGTCAGCATAAGTCGAGTAGGGCGCACGAATGTCTAAATCAGCCATGGATGCTAATTTTCCGCCGTCTTTTCCCGATAGAATTATAACAGTCATTCCAGTTTTCTTGGCTGCTTCAACTGCATTTATCACATTTTTCGAATTACCAGAAGTTGAAATTCCCAAAAGAACGTCGCCTGATTTTCCAATAGCTTCCACATAACGAGAAAAAATATAATCGTAACCGTAATCGTTTCCAACACAACTAATATGCGTAGGATCGGAAATTGAAAGCGCAGCGATTGCTTTTCTATCATTTCTAAAACGACCACTTAATTCTTCTGCAAAGTGCATCGCATCTGACATCGAGCCGCCGTTTCCACAACTGATAATTTTGTTGCCTGCTTTGATGGCATTCACCATAATTTCTACCGCTTCCGCAATTTTCGCAAAGTTTTCTTCTGTCTGAAATTGCTCCAAAATGCTTTGAGCTTCCTGAAATTGTTGACGAATTTGCTCTTTAAGTGTCATGTTTCGAAATTGAATTCAAAGTTAGTCAATTTTTTTGCCGCAACTATTTCATTGGTTTACG
>RFNX01000023.1 GCA_009926905.1 Flavobacteriales bacterium | reverse complement strand
CCTCATAATAATACGATTGTTGTTGGAGAGATTCCAAAAAAGAATCAAACGTTTGACCTGTTTTAATTAAATAGATTGTATCCTGAAACTCCTCACTATAGACACACCATTTTCCAACTTTTAATTGTGTTGATTTCGTCTGTAATAGTTCTTTTTTCATAGCATAGGAAATGTTTTGAATATCGTAATCATTGATTTGATTTTTCATCATTTTTACGAATTCATCATTGGCACCGTATGTTTCACGGTCGAATTTTATTGGAAAAGAATATAAAGTATCGAAATCATTGGAGTAATAAATATTGTCTATTTGACCTAATTTCCGATCTTCATATCTATTTAATAAAGTCGTGTCTGTGAAATATTTTTTTGTTTTTGCAAGAAAACTATCTCTTTCCTTAGCATTAAGTTTGTACCAATTTACAAGATTGCTATTTTCACTAATCTGATCCAAAGTTAATGACAGCGAAATGATGTTCTTATCACCATATTTTTTTATAAAATGAACCCAACAAGAATTCTCCGATATTTCTATTAAAAGTGTATGCACATTTCTGATGTCAAAGTAATAAGGTTTTTTTTTGCGAATTAATGAACCTTCGACTGCAGCATCGTATGCAATCTTTAAGTCTTCACGAAATAAATTTTCTAAATCTTGATAGCAATCATCTGCAATCAATGAATCGTAAAAGGATTCGAAACTTTGATGTGTTTTTTCTAGAAGAATGGGGTAATTTGGGTAAATGCTGTCGTCTGAACAAGTGCTATGTATTATCAGTTTTGACTCTAAATCAAAGCGTAACATTGAATCTTTGGAAATACCATATTCGTTCAATAAGTCTTCATCATACGCTCCAGCGTAAAAATTGTCTTGAATTTTATGTGGAATTGAGTTCACATTTTTTATCAAGATACTCACTAAGGAATTTGGGTCGTTGTAATTGAAATATTTTGCGTTTTCACCCTTGTTTTCAATTATTGCGAAATTCTGAGAATAACCTAAAGT
>RFNX01000637.1 GCA_009926905.1 Flavobacteriales bacterium | reverse complement strand
AACATTTGTGGTGAAAAATCGCCACCTTCGCCAAGCCCGAAAACGTTAGCACCAATTATATGACGACACATTTAGACGAAGATAATTACTTGACAATTCAACTTCTGAGTTACGACAATCCAACTGAATTGACTGAAAGATATTATTTTCTTGCAATGTCAACTTTACAAGCAACTACTTTAATAGACCAAAATAGAAAAATAATTTTTTCTGAATTGTTTGCTTATACAGATGACAATGAATATTTGGTTGAAGAAACTACGAAAACATTTCAGACAATAAAAGACTTTAATGACTTCTTTTTATACAACGAACAATACTATATTCATAACTGTGAAATAGAATTAGAAAACGGACTGAAAATAAATAGCCACGACGACGGAGAAGTTTCAATCCAATTTTCTGACAACAAATCTGATTATAAAATAATTGAATCAATTTTCGAAAAATATAAGTTAGACAAAAAACTTATTGCTGTACTAATAAGCAAACCTAAACATTGTATAAAAATTGACAAACAATCTAATATAACAGGCGACTACAAGAATTTTGACGATTACTTAGAAAATGGAAGAGATTAAAAAGGTAGCTGCAAAACTGTTAATCCTCCCCCACGCCCATGATAGCAGCGACATCTTTTTTCAATTTCTTTCAAAATTGGAAAAAGATACTGCGAAATCCGCCGCGTCGGAAGGCAATGGCGCCAAAAAAAACTAAGCTTCTTCCGTTAAATAGCGAATGACTTTAAACAGCAATAACAGATGTTATACTAAGAATGAACTTTTAGTCAATCAAATCCAATATTCCAACAATTAGCTATTCAAGGCTAATCAATAATTATTTACCTTTGCACCTCAAATTGAACCTATGAAAATCTCCTATAATTGGCTTAAGAATTACGTTTCAACGGATTTGAACCCAACCGAATTGTCAAGTATTTTAACTGACACAGGTCTTGAAGTGGAAAGCGTTGAAAAAATTGAAGCTGTTCAAGGCGGATTGG
>RFNX01000510.1 GCA_009926905.1 Flavobacteriales bacterium | reverse complement strand
ACTCCTGCAGCCATCAACATTGCTGGCCAAATCACAGCATGGAATCGCAAAATATCTTTTCCGACAAGGTGCACATCTGCAGGCCATGTTGCTGCAAACTTTTTGCCGCCTTCAGAATCTGGTGCATCGGTAAGCCCGACAGCAGTTGCATAGTTAAGTAGCGCATCAAACCAGACATAGACAACTTGATCGGTATCCCACGGAACGGGAATTCCCCAGTCAAAAGTTGATCGCGAGATTGAAAGATCTGAAACGCCACCTTCAAGGAAGGCAATCACTTCATTGCGGGCACTTTCCGGTTGGCACGCTTCTGGATTTTTCTTATAGTGATCAAGCAGCGGTTGTGTAAATTCGGATAATTTAAAGAACCAGTTATTCTCATTAACGAGCTCGATGGGCTTGCTGTGAATAGGACAGAGTTTTTCGCCATCGGCATCAATTAAGTCACCAGGTAATTTAAATTCTTCACACCCTACGCAGTATGGACCTTCATATTTACCGGCATAGATATGGCCAGAATCTTTCAGAGATTGCAGGAACTTTTGTACTCGCTCTGTGTGGCGAGGCTCAGTTGTGCGGATAAAGTCATCATTTGCGATATTCAGCGCTTCCCAATTGGGCTTCCATGCATCTGCAACTAATTTATCAACCCAGGCTTGTGGGGCAACGTTATTTTGTTCTGCAGTGCGCATAACTTTCTGACCATGCTCATCTGTTCCGGTAAGAAACCAAACAGACTCACCACGCTGGCGATGCCAACGAGTAAGGACATCGCCGGCGACCGTTGTATATGCATGACCAATATGCGGTGCATCATTTACATAATAAATCGGCGTAGTCAGGTAGAAAGACTTCATCTGCTCATCTTATTCGCATCGACTACAGCCGCATAAACGATCTTCTTTGGCAGGTCGAATTCATCAGCAACTGTGGCGATTGCGCCTTTGCGGTCCATTCCGGCAGCTTCATATTCACGTACTCGAGTCACTGCATCGTGCGCGCTCTTGATTTCTGAACCTTCTTCAACTCCTGCAAAAACCAGAGTTATCTCTCCAAGTATTTCTCGAGAGGATGCCCATACGATGAGTTCTGCAAGTGTTCCGCGAATCGTCTCTTCATAGGTCTTTGTCATCTCACGACAGATTGCACCTTTTCTAGAATCTCCCAAAATAGCTGCAGCATCTATAAGTGATTCATGAAGCCGATGGGGCGCTTCGAAAATCACCATCGTGCGCTCTTCAAACCGTAACTTCTCATAAAAAGTACGGCGCGCACCTTGGGCACGTGGAGAGAAACCTTCGAAAGTAAATCTATCGGTCGGAAGTCCCGATAGCGCAATTGCCATTGTTGGTGCACTTGGTCCTGGAATAACTACTGTCGGCAAATTTTCTGCAATGGCATCTCGCATCAAGCGAAAGCCGGGATCGCTAATCGTTGGCATTCCAGCATCTGTTACAACAAGA
>RFNX01000361.1 GCA_009926905.1 Flavobacteriales bacterium | reverse complement strand
TGGCGAAAATGGAAATCGATGAACTGGAAACGCGACGTCCTATTTTAGAAGAAGATATTAAAATGATGTTGATTCCAAAAGATCCTGAAGACGATAAAAACGCCATCATGGAGTTACGTGCTGGAACGGGTGGAGACGAAGCTTGTATTTTCGTAGAAGACGTTTTCAGAATGTACACGATGTTCTTCAAAGAAATGGGTTGGCAGTATGAAATCGTCAATTCATCGGAAGGAACAGTGAAAGGCTACAAAGAGATTTCGATGGAAATCGTTGGTTTGGGATTGTATGGAATGTTGAAGTTTGAATCAGGTGTTCATCGTGTTCAACGTGTACCTGAAACAGAATCTCAAGGTCGCGTTCATACTTCAGCTATAACAGTGGCGGTTTTACCTGAAGCGGAAGAAGTAGATTTCAATTTGGACATGAACGATGTTCGTAAAGATACATTTAGAGCTTCCGGTGCAGGTGGTCAGCACATTAATAAAACAGAATCGGCAATTCGATTGACACATATTCCAACAGGAACTGTAGTTGAATGTCAAGATGGTCGTTCACAACATAAAAACTTGGAAAAAGCAATTTCAGTTTTGCGTTCAAGATTGTATCAAGCAGAGTTGGATCGTGTTCACAATGAACGTGCAGCGCACCGTAAAACATTGGTTTCTACTGGTGACCGTTCAGCAAAAATTAGAACCTACAACTATCCTCAAGGTCGAATCACAGATCACCGTATCAACAAAACGATTTATAACTTAAGTGCATTCATGAATGGTGACATGCGCGAAATGATAGATGCTTTGAAAGTTGCTGAAAATGCAGAAAAATTAAAAGGCGAAGAACTATGACAAAAGCTGAATTAATAGACCAAATTCGATTAAAAAAATCGTTTTTATGTGTGGGATTAGATCCAGATATGTCTAAAATTCCAGCTCATTTGTTAGAAACTGAAGATCCAATTTTTGAGTTCAATAAAGCTATCATTGATGCAACCAAAGATTTGTGCGTGGCTTATAAACCAAACACAGCTTTTTACGAATGTTACGGAGTGAAAGGTTGGGAATCATTGGAAAAAACCATCAATTACATTCCAAAAGATTGTTTCATAATTGCTGATGCAAAACGTGGCGATATTGGAAATACATCCACTTATTATGCTAAAACATTTTTTGAAACCTTGCCATGTGATGCAGTGACAGTTGCACCTTACATGGGTTCAGACAGTGTGAAACCATTTTTAGGATTTGATGGAAAATGGCTGATTTTATTGGCTTTAACTTCTAATCAGGGTTCCTTGGATTTCCAATTTACAGAATGCGAAGGAACAAAATTGTATGAAAAGGTTTTATCGAAAGCACAAGAGTGGGGGAGTGATGAAGAAATGATGTTTGTGGTTGGCGCTACTCGTGCTGAAGAAATCGCAAATGTTCGAAAATTGGTTCCGAATCATTTTTTCTTGGTTCCAGGAGTTGGAGCACAAGGCGGTTCGCTAGAAGAGGTTGTGAAATTTGGTGCTAACGACCAGTGTGGTTTGTTGGTTAATTCTTCTCGCGGAATAATTTATGCGAGTAATGGTTTAGATTTTGCGATTGCTGCAAAAAGCGAAGCGCTGAAAATACAATCCGAAATGGAAGTGCATATCCAGCGCAACAG
>RFNX01000500.1 GCA_009926905.1 Flavobacteriales bacterium | reverse complement strand
CTTACAATCACCCTGGAAATCAATTGGCTACTTTAGTTGGTTTAAATAGTGATGCTGATGTAGTTGCAGAAGCTGGCCGTCAAGTTGCAATGCAAATTGCTGCAATGAGTCCAATCGCAATTGACAAAACAGGGGTTGATGCACGAACAATCGAAAGAGAAATCGAAGTTGGAAAAGAATTAGCAATTCAAGAAGGGAAACCTGCTGAAATGGCTGAAAAAATTGCAATGGGTAGATTGAATAAATTTTTCCAAGAAAATACATTATTGAGTCAATCGTTTGTTAGGGACAACAAAATGACTGTTGAAGAATTCTTAAACTCAACTGAAAAAGGTTTAACTGTCCTAGACTTTAAGCGATTCTCATTAAGTTAATATTTAAAAGAAGCTATCGAAATCGGTAGCTTTTTTTTTGTTATTTGATTTCAGTAGCTAACGATTATTTATATTTGCGAAACATAATTATGAAATATAAAAGAATACTTTTAAAATTAAGCGGTGAGTCACTTATGGGTGATAAGCAGTTTGGAATAGACAACAATAGAATTCATTCCTACGCAATGCAAATCAAAGAAATCCGAGATTTGGATGTTGAAGTTGCAATTGTAATTGGTGGAGGTAATATTTTTAGAGGTGTACAAGCTGAAGCTGGAGGAATGGACAGAACACATGGCGATTACATGGGAATGTTGGCAACAATGATAAACTCTATGGCACTTCAAGCAGCATTAGAAGCTGTTGGTGTTGATACACGTTTGCAATCGGCAATTGAAATGAAAGCTATTTCAGAACCATTTATTAGGAGAAAAGCAGTTCGACACTTAGAAAAAGGTCGAGTTGTAATTTTTGGAGCAGGAACTGGAAATCCATTCTTTACAACAGATTCAGCGGCTTCGCTTCGTGCTATTGAAATGAATGCTGACGTTATTCTTAAGGGTACTCGTGTAGATGGAATTTACACAGCCGATCCCGAAAAAGATAAAACTGCAACCAAATTTTCATCCATAACTTTCGATGAAGTGTATGCTAAAGGATTAAATGTAATGGATTTGACAGCATTTACGCTTTGTAAAGAAAATGACCTTCCAATTATAGTATTTGACATGGACACTCCAGGGAATTTGAAAAAATTAATTGATGGAGAAGAAGTTGGAACAATTGTAAAAAATTAATTCAATCTAGTATGACTGAGGAATTAGATATGATTTATGATGAATTTAAAAGTTCAAACGGAAAAACTTTAGTTCATTTAGAAAACGAATTGACAAAAATTCGTGCGGGAAAAGCGTCTCCAGCTATG
>RFNX01000297.1 GCA_009926905.1 Flavobacteriales bacterium | reverse complement strand
TTGGGTTCGAATATTTTTGGCCCGGAAAAGGAATGTTTTCAATTGTTGGATTTTATAAAGATGTTTATAACCACATTTTTACTGTAACAACTGCCGACATTGACCCAACTTCTGGAATCATGGTAAAAAAGTATGAAAATGCTTCCAAATCTTCTGTTTATGGAGCAGAAATAACCATTATTAGAAAATTCGATTTCTTACCAGGATTCTTGTCAGGATTTGGAACCAATTCAAATATTACCATTTCTGATTCAAAAATGAATATTCCAGGTAGAGAAATTCGTCAAAAAATGACCGAGCAAACGCCTCTAATTTATAACCTTGGATTGGTTTATGAATATAAAAAATGGAATGCTCGTGTTGCTTTAAATTATATTGGTAAACACTTGAAAGAAGTTAATTTGGCATCACTAGTTGGCATTGGGCTAATTCACAAAGATGATGATTTTGATACCTACATCAACGATTCGTATAATTTAGATTTCCAAGTTTCCTATTCCTTTAATAAATATGGAAGCATTTACATAGAAGGAATTAACTTACTTAATGCAGCCGAAAGAAGGTACATTGGTAAAGAATGGAGGCACTTGCGTATGGAATATTATGGACCACGTTTTCAAATTGGGATGCGTTTGGATTTATGAAAAATCTACTGGTTTTTTGTTTGGTTTTTTATTCTTTTTTTTCCTTTGGACAAAAAGGTTTTAATTACAGCGCAGTAGTTATTGACAGTTTGCCTTTAAAAGGAATTCAAGTTGAGCTTTATCCTAACAACCGAATAACTTTTACGGATAATAAGGGTATTTTTTCTTTCGAAAATCTAGAAAAAGGTTCGTATAAACTCAATTTTGTTTCTGAGAATCACGTTCCAATAAGTAAAAACATTGTCATTTCATCCAGCTCTATTGGTGATACTTTTCGTTTGACCTTTTTGGCGAACACTAATCTCAAATCTGTGACCATTAAAAGAAAAATGAACAGAAATCGAACAGAATTGAAGATTCAAAACAGCACTTCCATTGTTCACATCAATAAAAAGGAAGAATTAGATAATTTACCCAATAAAAATGCGGCCGATTTAGCACAAAGACTACCTGGGGTTTCTTTGTTTCGCTCAAAAGGAGAAAGCAACATGGTTTCCATGCGTGGTACACCTGTCGATTGGACTTCTGTTCTTGTTGAAGGTGACCGTCTTCCAGTTGCATGTGAGGATAATCCCACTCGTTCCTTTGAATTCGAAGCTTTTCCTTCGATATTTGTTGATGAAGTGATTGAAGCAAAGGGAATTACACCTGATTTGGAATCAGACAACATCGGAGGAACTTTGAATTTTATGTTTCCGCGTTGTTCAGACAAAAAAGTCGTTCAATTAGAAATGGCTCTTGGACAAAATTTTTATGCGAAATTACCTTATGGAAATGCGAATTTTTTGGTTTCGAATACCTCTAAAAGTAAAAAATTCAGCTATTTGATAAGTGGAAC
>RFNX01000135.1 GCA_009926905.1 Flavobacteriales bacterium | reverse complement strand
GATACTGTCTCAAAGCCAGGCCAGTGGCTAAACCAACGACAGATGCCATGAATGCGCGCAACCACGTACTCTCTAACTCCTGAAATTGCTGAACGGGATCGATGGAAAAAAAGAAGTAATGGGCAATCACCCAAACAAAAGCGAGTCCGATTAGCAGTATTGGCAGCGTCTTCCAAAATGTACATTGCTCTTTCAGTTCACCATAGCGCCACTCTTGCACAATGTAGTAAATCGAAAATAGGGTTCCACTCACTAAGAGGATGTTACGTAATGCAATCGTACCTTTGATCGCCCAAATACCCAATAAGATGCTACTCAGAATGACTAAGGTCCACTCCAGATTTTTTCTGGGACGATGGTGGAATTGATCGGCAGTGTTACTAGAGCTCAAAAGAGGATGACCAAATTTGCAGGATTAGGTGATTGGTTGACGATGCGTGGATTTCGCATATCCTAAGAAGCGCTTGCACTGTTCTGTACACAAAAATCAAGGTAGGCTTTACGCAGTCCATCCTCCAAATGATGCTCAGGCTGCCAACCCAATTGGTTGAGGCGCTTTGAACTCATCCACTTTTGGGGCGAGCCATCCGGTTTTGAGGGATCCAACACGATTTTGCCGGGGTACTGCGTGGCTTTAGCAACTGACTTGGCTAGCTCTGCTATCGTGATATCTGATCCAAAGCCCACATTGAGATGGCTCTGCATGGGGCTCGTGACCGACTCGTACCGCTCTTTGGCTAGCTCCATAACAAATACAGAAGCTCTGGCCAGATCATCGACATACAGAAACTCCCGTCGTGGTGTGCCAGTACCCCAAATGACTACTTCTGCGTGCTGTTTAACTTTAGCTTCACGAAAGCGTCTAATGAGCGCTGGAATGACATGGCTATTTTCAGGGTGGTAGTTATCACCTGGTCCATAGAGATTGGTGGGCATCACGGAGCGATAATCGATCCCATGCGAAGCTCCATACTGGCGGTTATAACTTTCACACATTTTGATGCCGGCAATTTTGGCAATTGCGTAGGGCTCATTGGTAGGCTCTAGCTTACCGGTAAGAAGAGCATCCTCACTCATGGGTTGTGCGGCTAGTTTTGGATAAATACAGCTTGAGCCCAGAAAGAGAAGTTTCTTCACACCACTCAAAAAGGCATGATGAATCACATTGTTTTGTACCATCAAGTTGTCGTAGATAAACTCAGCTGGGTATGTGTTATTCGCATGGATCCCCCCCACTTTCGCCGCAGCGAGATACACTTGATCGGGTTTTTCTTGGGCAAAGAAATTCGCAACAGCCGCCTGATTCGTTAAATCAAGTTCTTGATGCGTGCGATAGACTAAATTGGTGTAACCCCTTCTCTTTAATTCCCGCACAATGGCAGAACCCACCATGCCCCGATGGCCAGCGATGTAGATTTTTTGCTGAAGATCGATTGTCACAAGTGCGTCCTTA
>RFNX01000611.1 GCA_009926905.1 Flavobacteriales bacterium | reverse complement strand
AATGACATCAGTTCGATAGATTTTTTTAAAAGCAAATTCACTTCAAACAACATTTTTTATATTTCTTGCCACTTCCGCAAGGACAAGGGTCGTTTCGATTTATCTTTGGTTTACTTATAAACGGCTGTATTGGTTCATAGGTATCGCTGGAAAGATAATTTGATTCACCCCAGTTTTTTGTTGGTGTATTTTCAACTAATTCAAGCGCTTTGTTTATCTTACCATAAATCTCAGAATAAGACAATAATTCCACTTTTTTGTTTTTTTGCTCTTTGTGCAACAGAATTTCTTCAACCGTTTTGAAATCGCCACAAATACCAGAATTGATATATCCTAAATCAAATAAATCACGAATAACAGGCAACAATTCTTTCCCTTCAATTTCTAGCACATCACAAACCATTAACCCAATTACTTCTGAATCAACTAAATTTTCATCTAAACTTGCGTTTTTATACGTTTCTAAAACCGATTGAAACCATGAAATTACTTCATTTCTTCTTTCAGGCTCATGCAATGCAATTTGAGCAACAGACTCAGCAATTTCTGTTTTCGAAAACATGTAAATTCCTGGGTGCTTCATGAATTGAGCTAACATTTCCAGGTTCTGATTGCCTAATTTATAAATCGTTATCCAAACAAATTCTGTCAGGTACAGATCTAAGTAAAACTCAACTAATTCTTTACTTTGCGCCAATACTTTTAAAACCGTTTGCAATTGATTTGTGGCTCCAAGTTCTGCCAATAGATTAAAAGCATGTATCACGAAATAGGTTGAAGAGTAATCGTAGCAGTTTTCTTCAAAATAACTAAAGCGCTCGATGCTGTCATTGAGAACAGTTTCTAAATCTTCAATCAAACTTGCTCTTGGAAGACTCAATATTTCGTCCATTATTTCGTTTGGAATAGCAAAACTATACTCGTACAACCGTTCAACCTCCGAATGATTAAATACAGGTTTTTCTGTTTTTGTCGTAACAATTTGAGTTGGAGTTACCACTTCAATGCAATTTTCGGCTTCTAATCTAGACCGTTCTTCAATAGCCAAAAATGTCTGTTGCAATAGCGTTTTTTCAGCAATTTCAACTTCATAATCAGATTGGTCTATTTTTCGCATCCGTTCTATGAAAGCCTCTGCTTTTTCAAATTCTCTTATGTAAGCGTTGTAAATTGAACCAAATTTTAACATTGACATTACTTCTGAAATGTGAAAAGTACTGCGATTGGGATACAAGGCTTTGAGGTCAAAATTTTCACCCAATACTTCAATCACTTTATCGTATTCTTCATTGTAGATGTACTCGTTTGCGAGGTTTAATTTGGCAAAAAAGTAATTTGGATGTGCTGCCAAGGTTTTGCGATTGAATTCATAACCTTTTTCTTCCTGATTGGTGCTGATGTAGTAGCTGGTCAATAAGTTCTTTAGCTGCGGATTTTTTGGGTATTTGTTTATCAACTCAATCAAGCGATCTACAGTACCGTTTTTTTTCTTCGCCACATCAAGGTGCATGCGATTGATCCAATAGGAAACATCTTCTGTGATGGCATGTTCTTTTTCCATGAAAGTATGATCATCTGTGATTGTTAAACCTTCTTCATCGAAATAGTTATTCATAGTTTTTTATTTTTCGTTTTTTATTAGCTAACTAGACTTTGTTAAAATATGTTAATTTAAAATTGTTTTAATTAAGTTTTATGTTACTTTTGTGTCATCTAGACCCAAGGAGTTGTACGGCTCTGGGAGGCCCGGAACAAATCCTCGGTTTCGAACCGGGGTTTTTTATGCATTAATAAATCCTTTTTCATTCGTTTTTACAGATTCGAAAATAATTTTTTTTAATCTACTTGCAAAAAATTTATGAGCTTGAAATTTTCTTTTTGATTGGGTGGAAAATTCATGTTCTTTTAAACAATAAGCAATAGTATCAGCGGCTTGAATGAACATTGAATCAGAAGAAATTCTAAAAATAGGATCTTCAATAATCCAACCAATCCTTTTATAATGTTTTTGCTCGTATGATACACCAGTCCCAAGTAGTTTTCTTACATGTGTATTAACAACTTTTTCATTTGCTCTATCTAAAAAAACTAAACCTCTTGTTTTTTCATTTTTAAGAAACTCATCAAATGCACTATATAATTCAGATATTGAAGATGTAATGAATTCATTTGGTTGAAGATCGGTATTGGATTTATCAATAACCACATTTATTATTTTAAAAGCTTGGTTATCACCTATGACTGTTGCAAATTCCTCCAAAATTCTCCATCTATCTTTTACGCTTATTGAAGTATAAGCTTGCACTTTATGAGGGTCAATTAATTCTGAACAGTGAAATTCTACATCGTAAGCTAAATAACCATCACGCGCAATTTTTCTACGAAATGCTTTTAGTAAATCTAAACTAATTTTCCATTTATCAACATGGACTAATATTCCTGACATTATGAAATATTTAGTTCCAGTTCTGTCTGGTTTTGAGGAATCATAAGCGCCACAATCGCCACTTTCATCTACATAAAGAAAATACATATACTAAAGTTATTTGTTTTTCTGTAAAAAGACATTTTTACTTTTAACATTCTACCATAATTGGAG
>RFNX01000024.1 GCA_009926905.1 Flavobacteriales bacterium | reverse complement strand
CATCATTTGTTCATGTAAATTGTTGTATTTACGCAAAAATCGTGGACTGAATTCGTTGTTGATACCCAACATATCGTGTACCACTAAAACTTGACCATCTACACCATTTCCTGCTCCGATACCAATGATTGGAATGGAAACCATTTGTGCAACTTTTGTTGCCAATGCTGCTGGAATTTTCTCCAAAACAATTGCGAAACAACCTGCTTCTTCCAAGGCTTTAGCGTCTTCAATTAAACGATTTGCTTCTTCTTCTTCTTTCGCACGAACTACGTACGTACCAAATTTATAAATGGATTGTGGTGTCAAACCTAAATGTCCCATAACAGGAATTCCAGCAGTTAGAATTCGTTTGATAGATTCCAAAATTTCTTGTCCGCCTTCCATTTTCACAGCATGCCCACCTGATTCTTTCATGATTCGAATCGAACTCGAAAGCGCTTCTTTTGAATTTCCTTGATATGAACCAAAGGGCAAATCCACCACCACTAAAGCACGATTTACTGCACGCACAACTGACGAAGCATGATATATCATTTGATCCAAGGTAATTGGCAAAGTTGTTTCGTGACCTGCCATCACATTTGAAGCTGAATCACCGACAAGAATAATATCCATTCCAGCTTCGTCAATGATTCGAGCAGTGGAAAAATCGTAACCTGTAAGCATTGAAATTTTCATACCCGCATTTTTCATTTCTTGCAAAGTATGAGTGGTTACTCGTTTTACATTTTTATGTACTGACATTTAACTTTTAAGTTAAGAACTAAAAGTGAAAAGAGAAAAGCGAATTCAATCACTTTATCGTTATTATCTCACTTTAAAGTTGTGTTAAAACGTAAAAGTAGGAAATATTGAGTTTTAAAGAGAAACAAGCTGCATTAATTTCGAGTTAAGCCAATAATGAAGACGAAAACAGCTGGTAATTGATCCTAAATAATCTAATTTTAGAACATCTATTTTTGTAATAATAAAAGCCATAATATGTATTTTTTGTATAACTTTGGCTTTCATTATTACAAATTTAAAACTGTTTTTATGCCGTTAATTGGTCGAGAAAAGGAAATAAAAATCTTAGAGAATGCACTACAAAGCTCGCATTCAGAATTGATTGTAGTTTACGGAAGACGACGCGTTGGGAAAACTTTTTTGATTCGAGAAACCTATAAAAAACACATTAAATTTGAATTAGTGGGAATGTACAAAGCTTCCACTCGTGAGCAATTGAAACTTTTTCAGCAAACGTTGTTCAGTTATTCTCAACAAAAGATAAAAGCTCCTACAAATTGGTTAGATGCATTTCAGCAACTGAAAGACTATTGTGACACACTGAAAGGCAACAAA
>RFNX01000025.1 GCA_009926905.1 Flavobacteriales bacterium | reverse complement strand
TTAGCGCAGGCTTCGTTGGGTTAATTTTATTTTGAGGTGCTGAGGTCAAATTATCATTCCTAATCTGAAGTGAAAAAAGTCCAAATCTCTTGAACCATTATTTTTTCTGATAGCCTCTTTTATCTTCGCATTTACACTTTCTGCAATAGCATTTGTTTTGTTTCCATGTCGATGATAATTGAGTATTCTTTGCTCGTGATTGACCACAAGATTTCTAAAGTTCTTCATTTCATTCGTTTCGTTGTTTTCGACCAAATCAATCCAATTTCCTAGTGTCCTTTCATTTTCAAATGGTTCAAATTCAGTTGGTTTTGGTTTATACCAGTTTCTAAAACAATTTATTTCATCAACTGCTTGTTTTAGTTCTGGAAAATTCTCGAATAGCAATATTGCTTTTTTAACTTGATATTCATTCCATTTATTGGGGTCAATAACCATTAAATAACGACTTCTCGAAAGCAGTTCTGGTGTAGTTTCACCGTTTGAGAGTCTCTTTGGATGGTATGTTTTAGAGATTATCATTTTGGGTCCAATAAGCTTAGTGTTTTTGCTCTCTTTGTATTTTATTTCATGCGCCGTTTGCTCTTCTCTTTGGTTCTTTAGTTCCTGTTGTTTTAACCTTATTCGAATAGCTTGAAGGTATTCTATTCCGTTTTTTATAACATGAAATTTATCTGCTATTTGAATGGCTTTTGGAAAGTTTTCATTCACAACTTTCTCAAAAGTCGGAGATAAGTCAAGGGTGAAAAATTCAACTTTGTCGAGCGTTTTAATATCAAATTTAGCTAAACAAATCTTGAGTTCTGATGCTTTAATTGTTGAGCATAATAAAGCTGTTTTTCCTGTTCTAGCGTTGGTTATAACAGTGTAAAACTCACCGTTGATATGCTTTTCATCAATAGCCATGTTGCTATCAAAATGTTCAGGTCTAAAGATTGGAATATGAATGGTTTTCTTTCCATTATTACTTACCAATTCAATGTCATATTGATGTAATTTTTCTTGTCCAGATTGTGTGCTAAAATCAGTTAGGCATTCTTTAAACCAACGATAAAATTTATCATAAGATAAACCAAGAACCTTGCAAATCACAGAAATATCAAACGGACATTTATAAACCAAATTCTTTTAAAAAAGAACCAAACAGTTTTGTTGCTTTGGTTCCTTCTAATGTAAAATCGTAGGTGTTAGTGTAGCTCTTGGAACCGTTTGAACCGCGAATCTTCCATTTTCGTCTAGTTAACCGTAGGTTACAACGTTTTCCAACAACAGGGAACGAGTTAAGCTCAACGGGATTCATATAACCATTTTGGACTAAATCCAAACTCTTGACTGGAATACAATCCTCCTTTTCAACTAAATAGATAAACAAATCTTCATCCTTTTCTTCAATTGAGACAATTGTAAAAGAATTTAGTATTTCTTGAGGTACAAATAAACTGTACAAA
>RFNX01000593.1 GCA_009926905.1 Flavobacteriales bacterium | reverse complement strand
ACAATAGTCAGACATTTGCAAAATATTAAAGTAATTTTGTCTATTGATATATCATTATGAAAAAAGGGTCTAAATTATACAGCATCAGTCATTTTACTTGTCCTCAGTGTCAAGAAGGTAAATTCTTAGTTTCAAATATCTACGATTTAAAGCATGTTGGTGATGTTCGAGAGCACTGCGATATTTGCGGATTGAAATATTCAAAAGAGCCAGGATTTTACTATGGTGCAATGTATGTTTCTTACGGTCTTGGAGTGGCGCTTTTTGTTACGATTTGGGCATCTTGCAACTTGTTTTTTGATGACGTTAATGTATGGTTGCAGATTGGTTTAGTCGTATTTTTTAGTGTCGTCTTAAGTCCATATTTGTTTGCATTATCTAAAATCATTTGGGCAAACATGTTCATTCATTATAAAGTTGATGCCAAAATCAATCAACAAAAGGCTGTTATTCACTAAAAAGTTTAAGTTAACATGCACTCATAGAACTATTAAAACCAAAACTTGTAGTTTCTAATGAAATAAATGTTGGCTTTAGTAATTTGATTTATTATAAAATCTTTATATTTGCGCAAATCAATTAACTCTTAAAACAATTTTTATGAAAAAATTTTTACTTTCGATTGCTGTTGTTGCAGCAGCTTTTGTTTCTAATGCTCAAACACCACAATTAATTAATGGTAATTTTGAAGCAACTGTTTCATCACCGCTACCAGGTGTTGGACAAACATTAGGATGGGGAACAGGTATATTTACAGCAGAAACTGGAGCAAATGCATTTGCAGGTACTCAATCAGCGAAAATAACTACGCTTAATAGTCCAGCAATAAACCAAGCAGTTGGTTGGGGTTCTGATACAATTCCTGGTTTTATTCAACAACAAATTGCTGGTACAATTGCAAATCCTGCAGATTTAGTTTTAGCTTTCACATTAAAGTATGCTCCAGTAAACAGTGATACTGCTCTTGTTGTTTTTGAAGTATACGATACTTTACTTGCTGGTGGCACTGATGATGTATTATTATTTCAAGGTGTAGCTGAAATTGGAGTTGCTGTGGCAAACTGGACTCCTGCATCTCTTCCTTTACAAGCAAATCCAAATGGAACAGGAACTGCAAATTTAATTTCAATTATTGCAACAGCTTCGGCTGGAGGTCTTTTTTCTAGCTATGCTGCTCCAACTCCTGGTTCTAGCTTATTTTTAGATAATGTTTCAATTGGAGTTGCAAGCATCAATGAAAACAACTTAACAGCTTCTAAAGTTTTCCCAAATCCTGCGAGCGATGTTTTAAATGTTGTAGTTGAAGGTGAATTATCAAACGTTTCAATCGCTACATTAGATGGTAAAATTGTTAAGAATTCAACTACTTCAAC
>RFNX01000453.1 GCA_009926905.1 Flavobacteriales bacterium | reverse complement strand
ATTTGGACCTATAATAAAATTGGTAAATTCAGCAATAAACGCTTTATTTTCTACAATCCTGATTTGGTGAATAATGCTTATCGTTTGCTCCATTCAGATATGTTGGGAGAATTGAAAAATCCAGCTTGGCAGCAAATTTTGTCGAAACGCAACACGAATAATGGGGACATCGATGATCCGAATAGAAACAACCAAAGACATTTCGGGGGAAATAGCAACGATTATTTTAGACAATATTAAAAATGAGTTTAAAAGTCACGGTTGTCATTCTGAATTTCAATGGAAGAAAGCACCTTGAAACCTATTTACCAAGTGTTGTAAATTATTCTAAACCTCATACTGTTATTGTTGCTGACAATGCAAGTACAGATGAATCAGTTGCTTTTTTGAAAGAAAAATATCCTGAGCTTCGTTTGGTTCACAATACTGAAAATCATGGTTTTGCGCGCGGTTACAACGATGCTTTGGCACAAATTAAAGGTGAATTTGACGCCTATTTATTGCTCAATAGCGATGTGGAAGTAACCGAAAATTGGCTTGAACCCTTGATTCAATCGTTGGAAAACGAAAATATTGTAGCTGTTCAACCAAAGATTTTAGCGCATACGAATAAACATCTTTTTGAACACGCTGGAGCTTGCGGTGGTTTCATTGATTCGAACTATTTTCCTTTTTGTCGCGGTCGCATTTTTGATACCGTTGAAGAAGACAAAGGACAGTACGATTCCGTTCAAAAAGTAGCTTGGACTTCGGGCGCAGCGATGTTGATTCGAGCAAAAGCATTTCATGAAGAAAATGGTTTCGATGCTGATTTCTTTGCGCACATGGAAGAAATTGATTTGTGCATCCGTTTACAACACAAAGGTTTTGAATTGATGTGCAATCCCAAAAGTGTCGTTTATCATTTAGGTGGCGGAACTTTGCCCTACAATTCTCCGAATAAAATCTATTTGAATTTTAGAAACAACTTGTACATGTTGGTGAAAAATCATCAAGGATTGTTATTCCCAAAACTCTTTTGGAGGATGTGTTTGGATGGCATTGCTGGAATAAAATTTCTAACTGAAGGAAACTTTAAATTCACTTGGAAAGTATTTTTGGCACATATTGCTTTGTATCGAAACTTTGGAACTTTACTTAGAAAAAGAAAAGCTTTGAAAGCATACAAAAAACCTCATTATCAATTCAATGGAAGTATCCTTTGGGCTTTTTACGCACAAGGAAATAAGTTCTATTCAGCACTCAATAAACGCAAATTCAAATGAGAATTATTTTACTTTTTTCTCTGCTATTGATTAGTAGTATCACTTCAATTTGTATCGCGCAAATACCTGAAATTCAAAAGGCAAGCGATAAAGCTCGTGGATTGATTGGCGATCGTTCGATGCCCACATTTTCACCTTCAGTT
>RFNX01000026.1 GCA_009926905.1 Flavobacteriales bacterium | reverse complement strand
GTTGGGTATCAACAACTTCATAATCGCCGTCTACGTCGATTGCGACAACATTTTGTGGACCACAGAATTTGATTTTCATTTTTATTTCTCCTTTTTCTTTTACGGGTTTGACCAATGGGGCATTGATACAATATGCGGATACGTGGTAGAACTAGCATTTGTATCAAATTGGTAATAAGTTGTTACATTGTATGGCTGTAAATCTCCGTCATATGATAATGTAGTTCCATCAGTTCTTCTAAAGTTTGTTGCTGCTGAACCTGGATCTACAATATATAGGTATGGACCAGTTGAATCAGAGTTATTAGGAGTAACGCAAGATATAAACTTGTCTTCCTTAAACGGAACAATTGCACATCCATTTACAGATGTTGTATTCCTAAAGTAAAAAATCTTTGTTGGGTCTACTGTATTAATTACGTGACAATTAATGCCAGAGCCGTAGTAATAGTATGGTGAATATGTTGCCATCCATTGGTTATCCCAAGTCATCATGTGCTTCATTCCATACCAAGACTCGGACTGATCAATACCATATGATGTAGTATTTCCAAGGTTTACACCTCTATCATTAAATGTTCCAGTTCCTGAGTTTCCAGCAGAACCTGTTGAAGCAATGGTAAATGTTCCATAATATTGAGCATATCCATCATGATTAAATCGACTAAAACCAATTACTCCATTATCACCCATTGTAATCTTCATATGATATGAAGGCTCTGCACGAGTACTTCCTGTCTGCGACCAAGTGAAGTCATAGAATGAATAGTTTTTAGCTGTGCTTAAAATTCCGCCTGCAGCTGGTCCTGCTGTTTTTGCTTCTGATAAGAATGCATGAAGTGTTCCAGCCTTATGAGAGAAATTATTTAATCTATATGATGTGTTTCTCCATACGTGAATACGAATGTTGTTTGATGTATTTGACTCTACCACAGTAAGAACTTGAGTTCTATCGTTGTATGATGACATACCACGGTTTGTGCGTCCCGCCCAAGTTGCGTATGTAGCATTGTTTAAATCTACTCTATCTTGGTATCCGTAAGTTTGTCCTCTAAATCTAATTTGAAATTCTGAATCAGTTGTATAATGGCTAACACGCTGTCTGACACCTCTTGCGCCAATAATTGAGCCACATCTAATTAAATATTGACCTGTTTGATCTGCTC
>RFNX01000242.1 GCA_009926905.1 Flavobacteriales bacterium | reverse complement strand
ACATGTTTCGTTTTACGCCGTCTTCAGACGCTATTCTCGATGCAAAACAACTGATAAAATTGCCAAACTATTTAAAAGCTGTTTCCTATTCTAAAACAGTTTTGAGAAGTTGTTTGAGTTTCTCTATTTTCTACAACACAATTGGTTTAAGTTTTGCTACTTCTGGAACGTTAACTCCTTTCGTGGCAGCGATTTTGATGCCAACAAGTTCCATTTCTGTGGTGTTACTAAGTACATTAATGGTACAATTGAAATACAGAAATTTCGGTAAATAACACCATTCAATTTTAACCTAAATTAGGATTCAAATCTTTCAATTCAAGCCGCGGCGAATCAGATTTCAAACTGAAACAAATCGAAGTATAATATTGAATTTCAATTACTTAAAATTGATTTTAGAAAAACATGTACTTTACAAAAATGAAACTCATGACACAAATATGACAAAAGTCAGATTTTAAGCAAATCCGAGTCATTATTTTTTTTTGCGATAAAGGTCAATTTTGTACTATGGGAATGATATACATAATGCTCGTAGTAAGTCTGCTGATAGCCAGCTTTTTTTTAGTGTTCTTTTTTTGGGCAACGAAAAACGGTCAATTTGACGACGATTACACGCCTTCTGTACGCATTCTTTTTGAAGATGATTTAAAAATAAATGAAAACAAAGATGGAAGTAGAAAAGTTTAGTTACGACAATAAGATCGTAAGAAATTTCGCTTATGCCACCGTAATTTGGGGTATAACTGGTATGTTAGTTGGATTGATAATTGCGCTGCAGTTAGCTTTTCCTGAGTTCTTCAATGACTATTTAGGTTTTAGTTTCCTATCGTTTGGACGTTTGAGACCGCTTCACACGAATGCGGTAATTTTTGCGTTTGTAGGAAACGGAATTTTCATGGGAGTTTATTACTCACTTCAACGATTGCTAAAAACGAGAATGTGGAGCGACACCTTAAGTAATATCAACTTCTGGGGATGGCAATTCATAATTGTTTGCGCTGTCGCAACATTACCATTTGGTATTACTTCAGGTAAAGAATATGCCGAATTAGAATGGTGGATTGACATCTTAATCGCTCTGATGTGGGTAGTTTGGGGATTCAATATGTTCGCAACAATCTTAATCAGAAGAGTTCAACATTTATATGTAGCAATTTGGTTCTTTATTGCCACTTTCGTTACTGTAGCTATGTTACACATCTTTAACTCGTTTGAATTACCCGTTTCTTTCTTGAAAAGTTACTCATGGTACGCTGGAGTTCAAGATGCGTTGGTTCAATGGTGGTATGGTCACAATGCGGTTGCATTCTTCTTGACTACACCGTATTTAGGTTTAATGTATTACTTCGTACCTAAAGCTGCTAACAGACCAGTTTATTCTTATAGATTATCTATTATCCACTTCTGGGCTTTAATCTTCATCTACATTTGGGCAGGTCCTCACCATTTATTGTACTCTACATTACCAGATTGGGCACAAAGTTTAGGTGTTGTTTT
>RFNX01000153.1 GCA_009926905.1 Flavobacteriales bacterium | reverse complement strand
AAAAGTGCATTTCCATTTTCAACAATTTCAATCCATTCCGTTTGTTCGCGCAAAATAACACAGGGTTTTTCAAAGAAAAATGATTCTTTTTGCAAACCACCGCTGTCTGTCACAATCAATCGAGCATTTTTTTCTAAGGCAATAATATCCAAAAAACCAGCAGGTGGTATGATAATTATATTTCCAGAAGATGCTATTTTGCTGTAAAGTTCTTCAGTCAACATTTCTTTCATTTTTCCTTTTGTTCTTGGATGAATAGGAAGAACGATTTTTAATTGATACGTTTCACTAATTGTCAGTAATGCATTGAAAATGGCATTCAAATTCTCTTTTATATCTGTGTTGGAATCGCGATGAATGGTACACAATACATAATTATTGGGGCTTAATTGATTTTCAACTAAAATAGTTGATTTCAAATTTGAAATTTCAGAAAAATACAAACTGTTATCGTACATAATGTCACCACATTGATATACATTCGGTTTGTCAATCGTTGCTTTAGGCTTAATGTCAATCGAAAATCCTTCGTTCTTTAAATTCGTTAATCCCGTTTGAGTTGGAGTGAATAGCAAAGTGGAAAAATGGTCGCATGCAATTCGATTCAATTCTTCTGGCATTGCTTTATTAAAACTTCTCAATCCAGCTTCTATGTGGATCACAGGAATATGAATTTTTGAGGCAGCTAATCCACCAGCGATTGTTGAATTCGTGTCGCCGTAAACTACGACTGCATCGGGTTTTTCTTCAATGAATATTTTTTCTAAACCTTCTATCATTTTTGCAGTCATGATGCCGTGACTTCCGCTTCCAACTTTCAAATTAAAATGTGGTTTTGGGATTTCCATTTCTTCGAAAAACACTTGCGACATATTTTCATCGTAATGTTGACCTGTATGTACAATCAATTCGTCGATTTCATTTTGAAATTTCGTTCGAATTGCTCTACTAAGTGCCGAAGACTTAATGATTTGTGGACGAGCACCTATAATGGTTATGATTTTCTTTTTATTCATTATGTTAGAAGACCTTGATCAGCGAAGCTAAAATAACCATTATCTGTGAATATGAGGTGGTCAATCATTG
>RFNX01000345.1 GCA_009926905.1 Flavobacteriales bacterium | reverse complement strand
GCACTGCAGCAAATCAGTTAGCCGGTGGCGATGGAAATGATGTAGTTGATGGTGGTCTGGGTGACGATGTTGTCATCGGCGGCAATGGCAATGATCGCTTAGCTGGCGGTGCTGGTACTGACAGTGTTTCTTATGTTTCATCGAATGCCGATATCACGGCTAATCTTTCATCGGGCAGCGCAACTGGTGCTGGAACAGATATTCTTTCTGGTTTTGAGAATCTGACTGGTGGCAGCGGTAACGACTCGCTTACTGGCGATGCAAATAACAATGTCATCACTGGTGGCTCAGGTAATGATTCGATTGATCCTGGTGCTGGCATAGACACCCTTAATGGTGGTGCTGGCAGTGACACTGTTTCATTCGGCTCATCAGCAACGGATACGACTATTGATTTAGCTGCTGGAACAGCAACAGGCTCCGGTACTGATTCTTTGACTGGTTTTGAAAACGCTACCGGCGGTAGTGGTAATGACACCATTACTGGTGATGCCAATAGCAATGTTCTTACTGGTGGCTCAGGTAACGACACCCTTACTGGTGGCCTTGGTGATGACAGCCTCAATGGTGGTGCTGGCACGGACACAGTCACTTATTCAAATAGCAGCAGTGATGTCACCGTCGATTTATCAGCTGGCACTGCATCGGGCGTTGGTACAGACACACTAACTGGTGACGAAAACATTACTGGTGGTACTGGTAACGACACTCTGACTGGCGATGGAAGCAACAATGTTCTGACCGGTGGTAGCGGTAACGACACTCTCAGTGGTGGTGCAGGTAATGACACTCTCAGTGGTGGTGCGGGTAATGACACAGCATTTGGTGATGGGTCTATTGATCAGATTTCAGGCGGCAGTGGGACTAACTCATGCGATTACACATTGAGTGAAAATCTTTCTACAGACTGCAGTTACGATGCTGTGGCTAAGTCTTCCGGTGCCGACAACGTTGCTAACAGTGGCACATCCTACGTTGTTCCTGCTGGCTTTAAAGTAGTGAAATCATATCTAGTTGGTCCTAGGGCAAGTCTCGGTTACGCAGATTTGAGTGGAACGGATTTATCTGGAGTTAATTTCTATTACTCGGTTTTAAATGACGCAAACTTAACAGGTGCAAACTTAACAGGCGCAAACCTTTCTGGTTGTAATCTCTTGCGGATTGATTTCACCGGTGCAAATCTCACAGGTGTTACCGGATTATTCGCTGGATATATGGGGGGAGTTGCCTATGACGTTACTACTAAGTGGCCAGCAGGATTCACCCCACCGGCGCCAAGAAACTGGAAAATGATCAACGGTTACAAGGTTGGCCCCGGTGCAAGTTTGGGTGGGGCGAATTTGAGTGGCGTGGATCTCCGAGGCTTAGATTTAAGTGGAGCGTCACTTGGCTATGCCAATTTCTCCGGGTCAAATCTTTCTGGTGTTTCGCTGTATTATTCTGTGG